>CACXDT010000037.1 GCA_902766405.1 Oscillospiraceae bacterium | reverse complement strand
GGGTTCGGCGTCCGCCATGCCTTCCCCTCGAGGGGAAGGTGTCAGCCGCCGATCTCACGCGAGGCGGATGACGGATGAGGTGTTACCCTTGCCGTCTGCACTATGCTAATTCAGAGACGGTAAGCTCCACCTCATCCGTCGCGGCCCTTGCGACGCGAAGCTAGTCCTTTAGGGCGGGGGACGGGCCGCGCCACCTTCTACCCGTAAAGGGCACAATGCCCTCAAGGAGAAGGCATAAGGGCGCAAAAAGGCGCAGCGCGACCCCGATAAGGGCGCACTACGCCTGATTGTTTGCTTGACAGGAAAAGGGTGCAGAAGTAGCCTTGACTGACTGACTGACTGATGCTACGCCCTGCCGCCATATCTGTCAACCCCTTTCCTGCGAGTTTACATAATCACTATATTTAGCAATAAATAATCATACTCATACACTATACACTATTGCAGGCTATTTTTCAAGACGGAATCTATTATTTGGCATTTTTCAGAATCTATTATTTGGCATTTTTCAGGTAAGGCAGCCCTGCGATTTTCTGCCAGTTGAAAATTGTAGACTAAGATGGTATATTTTAAAAAGAAAGCATCCATTGAAATTGTCTTACCCGCCGTCGCGCCCCTTTTGCCGGAGCGAGCGCGGGAAAAAACTGGAAAGGAGCGTTTTCATATGCAGATTCGGCAAAAAATCAGCGCCGCTCTGGCGCTGCTGCTCTCGTTGCTGCTGCTGAGCGGCTTTTCCCTGCCGGGCGAGCCGCT
The DNA here is from genome assembly GCA_902766405.1 of Oscillospiraceae bacterium. Lineage (GTDB taxonomy): Bacteria > Bacillota > Clostridia > Oscillospirales > Oscillospiraceae > Limivicinus. Next base: position 1,918 of record CACXDT010000037.1, on the reverse strand, counting down.
CCCCCTCGAGGATACGGTTCACGTCTCGCTGCTCGAGGGCTTTGGCGTCACAGGGCGGGAAAAAACCGTGCGCGTCTCCACTGTGGACGAGTTTCTCGCGGCTCTCGGCTCCGACAGGGACATCCTGCTCGCGGAGGGCTGCTACGATCTCAGCACCGCGGCCGATTACGGCACAGGCTACGCCGAGGGGCCCTACACCTGGCGCGAGGTCTACGCCGCGGACGGCGAGGACAGCTCCGGCAGCTACGAGCTGGTGCTGCGCGGCCTGCGCGGACTGAGCATCTACGGCGACACCGACGACATCCGCAGCGTCGTGCTCCAGGCGGTTCCCCGCTATGCCAACGTGCTGTGTCTGGAGGACTGCCAGGTCACGCTCGGCGCGCTGACCGCGGGCCACACCGAGGCCCCCGGCGTCTGCTCGGGTGGCGTGCTGAAGCTCACGGGCTGCGACGACTGCACCGTCTGGTCCAGCCGCCTCTACGGCTGCGGCGTACTGGGTGTCGAGGCCGAGGGCTGCCAGCGGCTGCGTCTGCTGTGCGACGAGATCTACGATTGCTCCAGCGGCGCCGTATGGGCCAGAACCTGCCGGGATATCCGGATGGAGAACTGCTCGGTTCACAACTGCGGTACGGCCTGGGGCGGCGCCTATGCTCTCTTTGACGTGTCGGGCACGAGCGGCTTCCAGCTCGTGAACACCCGCGTCGAGCAGAATGAAAGCTCGCTGCTGCTCTCATCCAGCTACGCCGAGGATGTCTGTCTGCTCGGCTCGAGCTTTGTCGACAATACACTCCAGACCGCGGCCCTCTCGATCCGCGGCAGCGCCCCGACGGTCGACGCCTGCGCCTTTCAAAACCGCGGCCCGGCCGGCGTATTTGAGATCAATTACGATCTCGACTATGCCGATTACGCGCTCTCGCCCGACGGTACCGAGCTCAGCGGCGCCGCGCTGCTCGCCATGGAGCGCGCGCCGCGCGAGGCCATGGAGCTGGCGGAGACGGACGGCGGCATGCCGACTGTCGAGGGCGGCGAGATCCACGTCACGACCGTGGATGAATTTCTCGCGGCCATCGGCTCCGATCGGACCATCTATCTTGACGGCGAGCTGTTCGATCTCAGCACTGCCTCGCACTACGGCGTCGGCTTCGGGCCCAATTACCGCTGGGTAGACCCCTACGACGGGCCGAGTCTTGTCATCACGAACGTGTCGAATCTGCGCATCGTCGGACAGGGCCGGGATCGGACCACCATCCAGGCCGTGCCGCGCTACGCCGATGTGCTCTGCTTTGAGCGCTGCGACAACGTGACGGTCGAGGCGCTGACGGCTGGGCATATGAAGGCGGAGCCCGGCTCGTGCAGCGGCGATGTGCTGGCTTTTGAGCGCTGCTTTGGCTTCCGTGTCGTCGACTGCGGGCTCTTCGGCTGCGGTGTGTACGGCATCCGGAGCGACGAGAGTCTCACCGGCGAGGTGCTGCGCAGCGAGATCTACGAGTGCAGCGGCGGCGGCGCGTACATCCTTGACAGCTACGGCGTCTCCTTTACCGACTGCACGGTGCGCGACTGCGCCGAGGACACGCTCTATCTGTACAATTCCGGCGACTGCCGGTATAACGGTACCGCACTGCAAAACGGCATCAACCGCATCGCCGGGTAATATCCGTGGGGCGGCCCTTTGGGCCGCCCCACTCTAGCTGTCGACAAAGTGTCGACAGCTTGCGTGCAAAGGGGCTGTGAAAAAAGTCCATTCCGGCCGTAGGGGCGGCAACCTGCCGCCCGTGCGGCTCAATCTATTATATTTGTGAATTAGTTGGGCAATTTCGCGCAATGATGCGATTTTGCCCAACATTTTTAAGTGAAATATGCATTTCTGCGCGCGGGCGGCTAATAGCCGCCCCTACGATAGAACCCCCAATTTCAGACT
>CACXDT010000036.1 GCA_902766405.1 Oscillospiraceae bacterium | reverse complement strand
GCCTCGGTGTTCATGCCGAAGCCCTTCTTCTTGTCGGTGATGCCGAGCAGATGGTTGCAGCACTCGGCAAGGCCCACCACGCCGAACATACCGGTAAAGTTCTCCTGCTTGACAAAGCCCTCGGTGACGAGGAAATTGGTCTTGAAGAAGCTCGACTGCTCGACGATGAACTTTACGCGCTTATCCATGTACTCCAGCTGCAGATCAATGTGCCGCGGCAGCTCGCGATCGAGAAAGTCCTCGACGCTCTTCGCGTCCAGCGCGCACTCATACAGGCGCAGCCGCGGCAGCGTGAAGCCGCCGCCTCCGATCGAAAGGCCGTTGTAGCAAGAGGCGATGGCATAGCGCTCGCCCCACTCGCGCACGAACATGCGGTGGTTGGCAAACGAGGGCTTGGCCGTCTTCAGCATGCAGCGGATACAGGCAAGGGCAAAATCGTCGCTGGTCTTCTCGGGGTCGTAGCGCAGCGTCAGGTTGGGGATCGCCAGCTGCATCTCCTCGGTCAGCTCCAGCAGCAGCCGCCCGGTCACGCTGTCCTCCGGGCCGATGTCGGCGTGGACGAAGGAGTCGGTCTGTACCCGGTCGATGTTGCGCAGGAAAAGCCCCAGCACCTTTTTGGCAAAGGCGCGGTCCTCGCGGATGACAAAGGGCTCGAGCAGCTTATCCAGGTCGCCCAGGTACACGGGGAAGCTCGTGATCGAGGGGACGTGGCAATAGAAGATCTCCAGTACATTCACGGCCTCGAGCAGATCCTTCGGCGGATCGAGGTTGAGGAACTGGCAGCCCTTTTGGAACAGCAGCTCATAGTCGGGGCAGATGTAACGAGGGCGGTAGGGCATGACGCCCTCGTTGAGGTCGCAGAGCGCGCCCCTGCGCTTGGCCTCGTAATAGGCATCGCTGTAGCGCAGCGAGTCGTCGGTGCTCTCGCCCAGGCGGGCCAGGGCGAGCAGCTCCTGGTGGTAGGTCAGGGTCGGATCCTGAATGATGTTCAATGCTTCGCTCATGGTGTCTCCTCTCTTGTGACTGATGTGTGATCATTTTACCGTGATGGGAACCGTATTCTGATTGTATTAATTGAGCGCGCGGATGCCGTCGGTAACGCGTCCATAGAGGCGCTCGAGCGTACCAAAGCGCCTGGCCGCCTCATCCCAGTTGCCCTCGCGCAGGCAGGAGATCAGGCGCAGGCCGGCGTTCTCAATGCGCGTGAAGCCGGCGCGGCGGCTGGTATCGATCAGATTCTGCGCAGCGTCCGAGGCGCGGGCACGATCCTTCGCGTGCATGGCGCGGCGGAGATCGTCAAAGCAGGCCTCGTCCTCATAGCGCTCCAGCTGCGTCAGCACGGCCTCGCGCGAACCGATACGGTCGACCACCGCCACATAATCGCCCCCGGCCAGGCGATAGAGTGCCTCGACCGTCATACGGCCGCCGCTCCTGGCTGTTTCGATCTCTGTCTCATGGTTCTCCTCGTCGCGGCTCCCGGCGCCGTCGAGACGGTGGCAGCGGCGCTTATCCTCGTACATAGCGGCGTCGGCCCGCTCGAAGACCGCGCGGTAGCGCTGATCCCTCCCGGGCTCGTACACGGCGCAGCCCCACGCGATCGAGATGCGCTCGAGGATATTGTCCGACCGGGCGCGCTCGGACGCGAGCGTGTATTTGAGCGCCTGCAGAAGCTGCTCGCGCGTACCGTAATCGTCGCCGGTCAGCACGACGGCAAACTCGTCGCCGCCGACGCGGTATACCGGCGAATGCGGGAACGTACGCCCCAGAATCGCATATGCGCTCCGGAGCGCCTTGTCGCCGGCGCGGTGGCCGAGCGTATCATTGATACGCTTGAGGTAGTTCAGATCGCACATGACGACGGCAAAGCGGGCCGTGCCGTCCCGGATCTGTTCGTTGAGCCTGTCCTTCTCCTGCTGGTAGGCGGCGGTATTCTTCGCGCCGGTCAGCGCGTCGGCATAGGCGAGGTTGCGCATGATCGCGTCCTTGCGGTCGATGCCGGCGGCCATGTATTTGAGCGCGTTGGTCAGCGCGTTGATCTCCTCATAGGAGGTTTGGGGGAAGCTGGGCTCATAGTTGCCCTCTTCGATCTGGCGGGCGACCTTCGTCAGCTTGTCGAGCGGCGCGGTGATGTGCTCGACTGTCGTATAGCCCACGGCCGCGATTGCGGCCATCAGGGCCACGGCTATGATCGTGATCTGGTAAACCAGCATCCGGCGCTGGGCGAAAACCTCGTCATAGGAGTCGGACACCACCAGCTTCATGCCGTTTCGCAGCATCGTGAAGGCCATCACGCGGTCGTCGCCGTCATACCGGTAACGGATGATCTCCTCTCCCGTCTTTTCCTGACCCATCAGCTCCGCATTGTCCGTCAGCTCGTCAACCTCGTCGCCGTGGAGCTCGCCGCCTGTATAGTTCTCCGGGTGGTAATGGAGCGACCCGTCGGCCTCCTTCAGATAGGCATAGCCGCTCTTGAGCACCTGGAACGCCTGTGCTTCACTGACCAGATGGGAAAAATCGAAGTCAATGCCGACGACACCGATAAAATCGCCATTTACATAGATCGGCACGACATAAGAGATCATTCTGACGCCGATATTCTGATTGTCATAGGGCTTCATCCACATCGCTTCGCCGCGGAACATCGGCAGGTAATACCAGCCCGTGTGCTCCATGTCGATCTCTTCCTCGGTCTCCGGGATACGGAACGAGCGCAGATCGGTCAGCTCGAGGCGCTTGAGCGTCTCGCCGTGATCGACCGTGTAGAAAAAGCCCTCGTTTTTCCCGCTCACGAGCTCGGGGCTGATGCGCAGATAGAGCGCCAGCACGCCGGGGTTGGCTTCGCCCATCGAGACAAAAATATCCTCGATTTCGGCGATAAAGGCGTTGCGAAAGCCCTGTGCGCGCAGCTGCGAGCTGTCACTGATCTCGGTCGTGATGACCTTCGCCACACTGTCGACCGCGTCCTCGACGCGCACAAAGCGCTGGTTGAGCCCCTGGGCGTAATTCTCAGCGATCAGATTCAGTTCGCGCGCCACGGACTGGTTGAGAATATTGCTGACGACGGCATAGCTGATCAGCAGCATGATCGCGGTCAGCACGACCAGCCCAAGCAGAAAAACGGTCGTGATCCAGCTCTTCATCGATCGTTTTTGTGAAAAGCTCAAGTTTGTCTCCTTCCCATATATCGGGGCAACGGCAATGATTCCGCAAGCAACACAACGTACAATATAATGTCTTTATTGTACGCCTGTCGGCAGGAAATTGCAAGAAATACATAAGCCTTTTTTATGATTCTATTGCTTTATTGAAGTCAGAGCGTATTTCTGCTATACTGTTAAAAAATAATAACAGGAGACATACGATGAATGTCTTTGATCTGATCGGCCCGATCATGGTCGGGCCGTCCTCCTCGCACACGGCCGGGGCCGTGCGGATCGCTCTCGTGGGGCGCAAGCTGCTGGGCGGCCGGGTGGCCGAGGCTGAGATCCTGCTGCACGGCTCGTTTGCCGACACCGGCCGCGGCCACGGCACCGACCGGGCGCTGGTCGCCGGCCTGCTCGGCATGGAGAGCGACGACCGCCGTATCCCCGACAGCTTTGAGATGGCGCGGCAGCTGGGGCTTGCCTTCCGCTTCGGCACTGTGGAGCTGCGCGGCGCGCACCCGAACAGCGTACTGCTCCGGCTGAAAAGTCCGACCGGTGACGCGGTTGAGCTGGAGGCCGCCTCGATCGGCGGCGGACGCATCGAGGTGCGGCGCTTAGACGGCATGCCGCTTTGCTTCACAGCCGAGCAGCCTACGCTGATCGTGACGAACGCCGACCAACCGGGCAGCGTGGCCGATGTCTCGCATCTGCTGGCCGCGCGGGGCATCAATATAGCGACCTTCCAGGTAAACCGCGACAGCCGCGGCGGCCGCGCCATCATGGTCATCGAGTGTGACGCGACCCTGCCGGCGTCGCTGGTGGACGAGGTCGCCGACCTGCCGGGGATCCTCAAGGCCGTCTGTGTGAATTGATGGGAGGTTCTCCATGGTCTATTTTGATTCGATCGAACATATGCTCGCCGGCGCGAAGGAGCGTGAACTCCCGCTCTGGCAGTTTGTGCTGCGCGTCTCGGCCGGTGATACGGGCATGACCGAGGGCGCCTCCTGGCAGCAGATGCAGCGCACGCTCGACGCCATGCGCGCCTGCGATGAGGACTACGACCCCGAGGCCCGCTCGCGCAGCGGCCTGGTCGGCGGCGACGCGGAAAAGCTGCGCCTCGCGGTCGACCGCGGCGAGAGCATCAGCGGGCCCTTCGTCGGCGATATCCTGCAGACCGCGCTGCGCATGGGCGAGAGCAACGCCTGTATGTGCCGCATAGTCGCCGCGCCGACGGCCGGCGCCTGCGGCGTGCTGCCGGCCGTGCTGCTGCCCTACGCGCGGCGCTATCAGACCCGCGACAGCGAGCTCATCCGCGCGCTCTATGTGGCGGCGGGCTTCGGCGCGGTGATTGCCGCGCGCGCCTCGATCTCCGGGGCGCAGTCGGGCTGTCAGGCCGAGATCGGCGCGGCCGCCGGCATGGCCGCCGCGGCGCTCGTGTATCTGCACGGCGGAGACGAAGAACAGATGGCGCACGGCTGCGCCATCGCGCTGAAAAACCTGATGGGTCTTGTCTGCGACCCGGTGGCCGGGCTGGTCGAGATCCCGTGCGTCAAGCGCAACGCCATCGGCGCGATGGACGCGCTCTCGGCCGCCGAGCTCGCCCTGGCGGGCATCCGCTCGCGCATCCCCCCGGACGAGGTCATCGACGCCATGCGTGCGGTCGGCGAGGCTCTGCCCCCTTCCCTGCGCGAGACCGGCCGCGGCGGCCTGGCCGCCACACCGACCGCTCAGGCGCTGCGATCGGTGCTGTTATAACGAATAAGGGATTATATTTTTCTGTAAAATCCATATTGTGAAATTGTGGGAATTATGGTAGACTGTGCCCGACAAATCCGGTTTTATTGATGTGCCGATTGAATCTTGAATCAAGACAGCAACGAGTACAGGCTATCCATAAAGATTTGATTGCCGTTTCGCCCGTCCCTGGCGGGTCGACCGCAAAACATGGCAAAATGGCTCGCCAATTCGTGCAGGAATGAATGGGCGGAGCAATCCTTAATCAGAATACAAAGTGAGGCTTTACTGTTTTGTTGAAACAGAGATCAAGTGACGGAATATCCCTGCGGACGATACATCTCTGGTTGATGATCGGTGCCGCGTTTATGGCCGCGTTAATGATGTACACCACCTTTCAGCTGTCTACGGACTTTTCCCACATAGCAGAGGCTTCCGAGCAGCAGATCGAATTGAGAAAGGCCGCCCGTGAGCTTATGGACGCCTCGGATTATTTGACCGAATCTGTGCAGCGCTTCACGATTCACGGTGACAGGCGCTTTATGGATGATTACTTTACGGAGGCCTTTGAAAATAACCGGCGAGAAGAGGCAATATCCACGATGTCTGCCGGAACCGGCGCGGAGAGCGCGTTATCCAGCCTGCAGCTGGCCATGAACGGATCACTTGAACTGATGAACAGAGAGTATTACGCTATGCGGCTTGTGATCGACGCAAAGGGGTATACGGATTATCCGGAGGCACTGCGATCCGTTGTCCTGTCTAAGGAGGATCTGGCGCTCTCCCCTGACGAAAAGCTGTTCCGAGCCATCGATATGGTTCATGATGATGCATACTACAGCCAGAAGAACAGCATTCGCGCAAATATGAGAGCAAGCCTGGACGCGCTGGAGCAGATGGCATATGATGACGATTCTGCCATGCTCGACTCCTTCAGCAGAGATTTGGCTCTGGTCCGCGTTGTTATCATTCTCCAGACGATTGGTATTTTCTTTATGGTCTGGCTGACGGCGCGTCTTGGCATTCACCCGGTGTTGACCGCTGTCCAGCGGATTAAGGAAGATAACCCCATCCCCGAGGTCGGTGCCAATGAGTTTCGTTACCTTGCCCGCACATACAACAAGATGTATGAGGTATACAAGACCAGCCTGGATCATCTGAACTTCAAGGCCTCGCATGACGAACTGACAGGAGCATATAACCGTTCGGGGTATGACCTGCTTTTATCCAGCCTTGATTTATCTACCACTTACATGCTGCTCTTTGATGTGGACAATTTCAAAAGCATCAACGATACTTACGGCCACGAGACCGGAGATAAGGTGTTGGTCAAGCTGGTGCAAATCCTGACCAGCAATTTCCGCTCCGACGACTATGTCTGTCGTATCGGCGGGGATGAGTTCGTTGTCTTTATGGTACATGCTGTAAAGACGCAAAACGAGCTGGTTGCCAGCAAAGTACGGACTATTCTCGAGAAGCTGGCTGAAACGAGCGACGGGCTGCCCAAAACCTCAGTCAGTGTGGGTATCGTCCACGGAAGCGACGCGGCAGAATCCAAAAATCTTTTCAGCCTGGCGGACAAGGCCATGTACCTTGCCAAACAGAGTGGGAAAAGCGGCCACGCCTTTTACAAAAAGTAAGACAATCTAAATTTCATTTGTTCACAAAACATCTGATTTTCTTTTAAGTTTATTTAAGGTTTTCGCGCTATGATGGCGGCATCCTAAAGACGAAGGAGTGTTTTCCATGAACGAAGAAAGCTATCATGTTTCATATCAGGTCGAGGAGTCCGAGGAATCGAGCGGCACCGTGAACACAGACGCACCCGCTGCGCAGCCGAAAAAGCGCCGCAAGGCCGGGAAGCTTGTCGCCCTGGCGCTCTCCTGCGCGCTGATTGGCGGCTGCCTTGGCGCCGGCGGCGCGCTGTGGAAGGTCAGCGGGAACGGCGCTTCGGCCGAGCCCACCTCGATCCTGGTGGGCGAGCGCGGCGCTGTCCACGCCAGCGCTGTGTCGACGGTCAGCGTGGACACCGGCAAGGAGCTGACGCTCAGCGAGGTATACACCGCAAACGTCAACTCGGTCGTCGGCATCACGGCCGATATCACAACCACGAACTACTGGGGCTACCAGACCTCCGGCGCGGCCTCCGGCTCGGGCTTTGTCCTGACCGACGACGGCTATATTCTGACGAACTACCACGTGATCGAGGACGCCAACGCCGTCTCGGTCACGACCTTCGACAACACAAGCTACAAGGCCAGGGTCGTCGGCTATGACGCCGGCAATGACATCGCCGTTCTGAAAATCGACGCCAAGGATCTGCAGCCTGTCGTGCTGGGCGATTCCAGCACACTGACAGTCGGCGAGACCGTGGCGGCCATCGGCAACCCGCTCGGCGAGCTGACCTTCAGCCTGACCCACGGCGTCGTCAGCGCCCTCGACCGCGAGATCACCCTCTCCTCCGGCAAAACGATGACCCTGATCCAGACCGACACGGCCATCAACTCCGGCAACTCCGGCGGCCCGCTGTTCAACCTGTACGGCGAGGTTGTCGGCATCACCAACGCGAAGTTCTCGTCCTCCAGCAGCGGCGCTTCGATCGACAACATCGGCTTTGCCATCCCGATCAACCAGGTCAAGAATCTCGTCAGCAGCATTATCGTCAACGGCTATGTCGTCAAGCCCTATCTGGGCGTCTCCGTTACGACTGTGAGCGCCGAGGCCCAGACCTACGGTATCCCGCAGGGCGCCGCCGTCAAGCAGATCAACGAGGACTCGCCCGCCGAGGAGGCCGGACTGAAGGAGAATGACATCATCACCCAGGTCGACGGCGATGAGATCTCCTCGAGCAGCGACCTTGTCAACAAGATCGCGTCCTACGCGCCCGGCACAAAGGTCACGCTCTCGGTCTACCGCCAGGGCGAGCCGCAGGAGCTGGCAATCCACGTCACGCTGGGCGAGCAGAAGCAGGAGCCTCAGCAGCAGAAGCCCCAGCAGGAGAGCCAGAGTCAGCAAAGCCAGCAGAATCAGCAGAGCGGCATCAATCCCTTTGACATGTTCCCCTTCGGCTATGGCTACGGCTACAGCAACGGAGGCAGCGGCAGCTTCTGACAGCAGCAATCCAACAGCAAAATTTCACCGAGGCGGTTCGAGCAGACCGCCTCGGTTTTACTGTAACTTTTCAGGGGCTGTGAAAAAAGTCCATTCCGGCCGTAGGGGCGGCAATACCCCGTAGGGCACGTAGCCTGCCGCCCGTGCGGCTCAATCTAT
>CACXDT010000035.1 GCA_902766405.1 Oscillospiraceae bacterium | reverse complement strand
CCGTAAATCTTGTCGGCGCGGGCCTTTTCGACGTTGAGCATCTTGCCCCACATCGCGAGGATCGCCTGAAAACGGCTGTCGCGGCCCTGGATGGCCGAGCCCGCGGCACTGTCGCCCTCGACGATGTAGATTTCGCAGAGACTCGGGTCGCGCTCGTTGCAGTCCTGCAGCTTGTCGGGCATCTGGCCGGACTCAAGCCCGGTCTTGCGCCGGACCGACTCCCTGGCCTTCCTCGCGGCCTCGCGGGCGCGGTTGGCCATCATGGCCTTTTCGAGTATGGCCTTGGCCGCGGCGGGGTGCTCTTCAAAATAGGTCGTCAGCTGGTCGTTGACGATGCTGTCGACCAGCGTGCGGATATAGGCGTTGCCGAGCTTCTGCTTGGTCTGGCCCTCGAACTGGGCCTCGGGCAGCTTGACCGAGATGACCGCGGCAATGCCCTCGCGCACGTCGTCGCCGCTGACCTTGTCGTCGCCCTTGATGATGTTATTCTTCTGGCCGTAGGCGTTGATCACGCGCGTCAATGCCGTCTTGAAGCCGGTCTCGTGCATGCCGCCCTCGGGCGTGTGGATGTCGTTGGCAAAGGAGATCAGCGTTTCGTTGTAGCCGTCGTTATACTGCAGCGCGATCTCAGCCACGGCGTCGTTTTTTTTGCCGCTGAGATAGATGACCTCGCTGTGGATCGGCGTCTTGTGGTTGTTCAGATAGCTGACAAACTCGCGGATGCCGCCCTCGTAGTAGAGGATATCGCTGTTATCCTGTCCCTCGCGCTCGTCCTTGAGGATGATCGTCAGCCCGCCGTTTAAGAAGGCCTGCTCACGCATGCGCTTGTGCAGCACCTCGTAGTCGTAGACCGTGTCGTCGAACATCTCGGGATCGGGCTTGAAGCGCACCGTGGTGCCGCTGCGGTCGGTCTCGCCGACGACGTGGATCGTCTCGGTGATGTCGCCGCGGGAGAAGGCCATCTGATAGATTTTGCCGTCCTTGTGGACCTGCACCTGCAGCCACTCGGACAGGGCGTTGACAACGCTGGCGCCGACGCCATGCAGGCCGCCGGAGACCTTATAGCCCCCGCCGCCGAACTTGCCGCCGGCGTGCAGCACCGTGAAGACGACCTCGAGCGCTGACTTGCCGGTCTGCTCCTGAATATCCACCGGGATACCGCGCCCGTTATCGCTGACGCGGATGATGTTCCCCTCCTCGATCGTCACCTCGATGGCCGTGCAAAAGCCCGCGAGCGCCTCGTCGATCGAGTTATCCACAATTTCATACACCAGGTGGTGCAGGCCCGAGGACGAGGTAGAGCCGATATACATGCCCGGGCGCTTGCGCACAGCCTCCAGCCCCTCTAAGACCTGGATCTGGCTGGCGTCGTATTCCCGGCTGACTTTTTCGATTTCGTTCTGTTCAGACATATGCTTTTCGTTTCCTCTGCTGTTTTATCGAAAATTTCTTTATATAGGTATCGGGTTTGCCAAGCTTATCATACAGCCTACGATGTTACCATATTGCTGACAAAAACAATACACACATTCCAAATTGTTAGGAAATCACTGTCTTATTCTCTGTCCTTCTGAGCAGCGTGGCCGTGGCCATCTGACTCAGGTATACGGTCTTCTCGCCGCTTACCACAAAGCTCTTGGGGATATCCTCCGCGGCGTTGACGACCTCGCCCGCTTTTTCGGCCATACTCAGAAAGCCTCTGGTCAGCCGCGACTGCGAGGTGATATCCAGATCAAATATTCCAATGATGCTGCTCTCGGGGATCACAGTTCCCTTGCCCAGATGTAAATACATGATACTACTTCCTGATCCGGATAAACTGGGGATAAAATAATGAATAATGAAAACTGAAAACTTAAAAATGAAAAATTGAGGTGTCCGCTCCGCGGACTGATTATAATCATCGCGAAGCGATACCATCATTATTCATTATTCATTATTCATTATTCATTATTCATTTTTCAGTATTCTTACCCTTTGATCCTTCCGTTATCGACAAACAGCACCTTGCCGCCGGTGCGCCGGGAGATCCCCTCGTCCTCGCAGCAGGTGATCAGGGTCTGTCCGCCGCCGATGCGGTTTAAGACGAACTCCTGCCGCCGCGGGTCAAGCTCGGAGAGTACATCGTCCAGCAGCAGAATCGGGTATTCCCCGATCTCCTTGAGCATGATCTCACGCTCGGCCAGCTTGATAGACAGCGCGGCCGTCCTCGTCTGGCCCTGAGAGGCAAAGCTGCGGGCAGCCTTGCCATTGATGAATATCTCCAGATCGTCCTTGTGGGCGCCTGTCAGACACTGGCCCGCGTCTAACTCGGCCTGGCGGTGCCGCTCCTGGTGGTCACAGATATCGTAATAAATATCTTTGGCGCTGGCGTAGACATCTTTGACGGTGCTGACGGTCTGATAGCGGATGCCGAGCTCCTCGCCGTCGTCCGAGAACTCACGGTGGATCGGCGCCGCGGCCTCCTGCAGCCGCAGGGCAAAGGACGCGCGGTAGCGGATCAGCTGGGCCGAGGCCCTGGCCATGCCGTCGGAGAACTCGTCGAGCGTGTCGAGCAGCGAGGGCTTCTCGTGCCAATCCTTCAGAATACGGGTTTTGTGCTCGTACAGCCGGTTGAAGCTGGATAAGATTTCGGCATAGCGCGGGCGGATCTGGCTGATGGCCTCGTCCATCAGCCGCCGCCTCTGCGCGGCCCCCTCCTTGATGAGGTTCAGGTCGTCCGGACAAAACAGCACGGTGTTCACGATCTCCGAGAGCTCAGAATTCTTTTTCTTTACGCCGTTGACCTGGATCTTCTTGGTCTGTCCCGGCGTCATCACAATGTGAACGGTCTGCTGCCTCTCGTGGCTCTGTACCTCGGCTAAGATATCGGCCGAGCTGTAGTCAAAATTGACGAGCTCCCTGTCGAAGCGGGTGCGGAAGCTGTGTCCGGCCGAGAGCAGATACACACTCTCGAGCAGATTGGTCTTTCCCTGGGCGTTGCGCCCGGTGATCACGTTCGTGCCGGGGGCAAATTCCGCACTCTCCCACTCGTAATTGCGAAAGCCGTTGAGCGCGATTCTGTCGATTCTCATGCGGAGGTGACTTGCAGCGTATAGCGGTCAAAGCGCACGGTGTCGCCCGGGCGGAGCTTTTTGCCGCGCATTGTGCAGACCTCGCCGTTGACGGACACCAGGCCGTCGGCGATCACGGTTTTCGCCTCGCCGCCGCTGCCGACGACAGCCGCGTATTTGAGCAGCGCGTCGAGCTTGATGAATTCTGTTTGAATAGCTATTTTTTCCATATTACTCTCCGGCGCGCAGGCGCACAGGCAGTATCATATAGGTAAAGCTCTTGCTGCCGTCGGCCGCCTCTAAAACGGACGGGGAGGAGGAGGTGTTCAGGCGCAGCACCAGCTCGTCGGTGTTGGCGGCCTTCAGCGCGTCCATCATGTAGCGGTCGTTGAAGCCGATCTCCATGCCATCGCCGCTGCCCTGGCAGGGACAGACATCCTCGGCACGGCCGACAGGTGTGACGCAGCGGCAGTCGATCCGATCCTCGCCAAAGGTCATCCGGATCGGGCTTGTATTCTTTTCACTGACGATCAGGGCGCAGCGGTCGATGGTCGCCATAAAGTCGCCGCGGTTGATTTTGATCTGGTAGCGGAAGTTCTCCGGGATCGACTTGCGGTAGTTGAGGAAATCCCCCTCGAGGCGGCGGGTGATGACGACCGTGTCACCGATGCCGAAGGAGATGTGCTTTAAGCCGACGGCGATCTGCACGGTCGCCTCCTCGTCGTCGCCGCAGATGCGCTCGATATCCGAAAGGGCTGAGCCCGGCACAACAAAGCTGCCGTTTTCCATCTGGCCGTTTTCGATGTGTTCGGTACGCTTGGCCAGTCGATAGCCGTCCACCGAGACCAGGGTCAGCTCGCTGCCGTTGATTTCAAACAGCGTGCCGGTATAGATCGGGCGGGCGTCCGAGGTTGCGACGGCGAAAATTGTCTGTGTGATCATGCTGCGCAAAATCTTCTGGGGCAGTGTTACATGGCTCTGTCCGTTGACATCCGGCATTTCCGGGTATTCCTCGGCGGAGATGCCCATGAAGTGGAAATCGCTCTTCCCGCAGCGGACGTTGATGTTAAGGTTTTCATCGGTGCTGATCGTGACGATACCGTCCGGCATGCGGCGGATCATCTCGCTAAAGAGCTTGGCCGAGACGACGATTGACCCGGGCTCCTCAACATCGGCGGCCATCAGCGTGTAGATGCCCTCCTTCAGATCGTAGCCTGTGATTTTAAGGTCGACAGAGGCCTCCAGCAGCAGGCCCTCAAGGGCCGTGATCGGACTTTTCGAGGCCGCGGCGCGCAGAGCGACGGAGACCGCGTTTTGCAGTACATATTTTTCGCAGCTGAGCTTCATCTTGTATCCCTCCGAAAATTCTTTGTCTGTCAATCAATCTATCTTATTTTTTCGTAATAATAGTCGTAGAGAAAAAACTTGTGGAAAAGTCGGAAAATGCCGCTTCGCAGGCCAATTTTCCGTGTTGATAAAAATGTTTGCTTTTTTTTCGTTTTCCACAGCCAAAGGATTGCTTTTTTTCTCCACAGTGATTTTTTCACTTTTCCACAGCTATTTTGTTGAAAAGTGTTTTCAGCCTTTTGATCAAATGAATGATACGAAACCCTGTTTACTGAGCACTGATCATGTTACCGTTTATCCAGATCAGGAGTTGATATTTGAAGTGATATCCCGGATCGTGCCGCTCATGGCGTTGTCGTATTTCAGCATATCCTCAACCTTGCGGATCGAGGCCAGCACGGTGGCGTGGTTGCGATCCTCGTATTCCGCGCCGATGTCCTTGAGCGACAGGTTTGTCAGCGAGCGCATCAGGTACATCGACACCTGACGGGCGAGGGCTGTGTTCTTCGAGCGGTTCTGTCCGCGCAGATCCTCTTCCTTCAGCGAGTAGTAACGCGCTGTCTCGCGGATGATGATCTCCGGCGTCGGGATATAGGTGCCGGTGTGGGCGACATCGCGGATGGCCCGTTCGACCGAGGCGATCGTGATGACCTCGTCCAATATCTCCTTGTACGCCGTCAGGCGCTTGATCACGCCCTCGATCTGACGGACGTTGGCCGTAATGTTGGCTGCGATATATTCGACGGCGTCGTCCGAGAGCCGCAGTCCCAGCTGCGCGGCCTTGGTGCGGATAATGACCATGCGCGTCTCCAGGTCGGGCGGTTGGATGTCGGCCATCAGTCCGCCCTCAAAGCGGGTGCGCAGGCGGTCGTCCAGCAGCTTCATCTCCATCGGCGGTCGGTCCGAGGTGATGACGATCTGGTGCCCGGCCTCGTAGATGTTGTTAAAGGTGTGGAAGAATTCGTCCTGGGTCGACTGTTTGCCGGCGATGAACTGGATATCGTCGACCAGAAACAGATCGACGTTCCGATACTTGGTGCGGAATTCTTCCGAGGTGCCGTCCTTGATGGATTTGATCATCTGATTGATGAATTCGTCGCCCTTGATGTAGGCGATCGTACTCTTGGGGGTTTTCTCGTGAATCGCGTGGCCGATCGACAGCAGCAGATGTGTTTTGCCAAGGCCGGAGTTGCCGTAGATGAACAGGGGGTTATACAGCTTTCCCGGGTTTTCCGCCACACCGATCGCGGCCGCGTGGGCAAACTTGTTTGACGGGCCGACGATGAAGCGATCAAAGGTGTATTCGTTCATCTCAGGCAGGATGCCCTTGTCCTCGTTGACGTCTTCATACACCTCGTCGCCGGCGATGACCAGAATATCGAAGTCGCAGGAGAACATTTCGGACAGCACGCCGCGGATCTTGTCGGCGAAGCGGGACAGGATGATCGTGCGTTTGAAGTCGGTGGTGGTGTGCAGCACCAGGCAGTTGTTGTTCAGGTCGACCGGTGTACAGTCGTTGAACCAGGTTTTAATGGCTGTCGGCGTCAGCTGCTGCGATAGGATATTCATGACTTCATCCCATATATCGTTGTAGGAATTCATGGGAACACCTCATATCTCTGTCTTATCAAAAAAACGCGGTTTTTAACTATGTTATTATATCAAATACAGAAATACAATGCAAGATTTTTCGGAAGATCTAAATATAATAAAGTATAGACAGAAAGGTAAGAATATAAAAATGGCGGGTTCGTACGTCAAAAAAACATACGAACCCGCTCAGCTTTTACTGTTTCATACTATTATTTGATAAGAAGTAGGCAAGGATTATCTGTTTTTCCCCGCCTCGGCGAGCTTGCGCTCGCGGCGGTTGAGGACCTCGGCGCTCTTGGGCTGGATGTCGCCGGACTTGGTGAGCGCCCACTTGGTGGCGAGCGGCCCGAACAGCTCGTAGATCAGCACGGCGAAGAGCACGATGCTGCGGATCAGTGTGCCGTCGTTCGGCAGCGTGGCGGCCGTGACACACATGCCCAGGGCCACGCCGGCCTGCGGCAGCAGCGTGATGCCGAGATACTCCACCACGTTTTTCTCACAGTGCATCAGTTTGGCCGATTCGCGCGCGCCGAAATATTTGCCCAGCGAGCGGGAGACAATATACAGCAGTCCGATCACCACGGCCGAGGCCTGCGAAAACACGCCCAGCTCCAGCTCGGCGCCGGAGAGGACAAAGAACATGACCATCAGCGGGGACGACCACTTGTCGGCGCGCTCCATGATCTCGTCGGCCAGCGGGCAGAGGTTGCAGAACACGGTGCCCAGCATCATGCACACGAGCAGCGAAGAGAAGTGGAACTCCACCGCGCCGAGGCGGAATACGGTCTCGGCCAGCACGACGTTTAAAAACACAAAGCCGATGGACATGGCCGTGCGGTTGCGGTTGGAGTGGTACAGAGCTTCGATCTTTGTCAGGATCCAGCCGGAGACGGCGCCCAGCAGCAGCGAGCCGACGATCTCCAGCAGGGGGTTGACAAGGATCGAGATCACATCGACCGTGCCGGCGCTCAGCGCCTTGGCGATGCCGAAGGAAACGGCGAAGAGGATCAGGCCGACCGCGTCGTCCAGGGCGACGATCGGCAGCAGGAGGCTTGTCAGCGCGCCCTTGGCCTTGTACTGGCGCACGACCATCAGCGTGGCGGCCGGGGCCGTGGCGGCGGCGATCGCGCCGAGTGTGATGGCCGCCGGAACCGACAGCGCGTTCGGAACAAGCAGCGCGTAGGCGATCAGCACCGCGTCGACCAGCAGCGTGGCCGCACAGGCCTGCAGCACGCCGATGACCGCGGCCTGTTTGCCTGTTTTTTCCAGGTCGGACAGCTTGAATTCACTGCCGATGGAAAAGGCGATAAAGCCCAGCGCGACCTTGGAGATCAGATCGAGCGAGTGCACCTCGTCATAGCTGTGAAAGCCGATATAGGGGATTTTCAGCGCGCCGAGCAGCGCGGGGCCGATCACGACGCCGGCCACGAGATAGGCCGTCACATCGGGCAGCCTGGCCTTGTTGAACAGACGGGTCATCAGCAGACCCGCCATCATGGCGATAGAAAGGGCAAGTAGAGCATCCATAGAGCATCATCCTTTCAAATTATGACAACGCCCCGTATTATATGCCCCGCAATATGATAATTCAAGTGAAAATGTGCATAAAAAAAGCGCGGACTGAGATACTCTCGGTCCGCTAAAAAGGGTTGTGGGATAAAAGATATGGGCTGCGGCCTCCATACCGAAGCCAATTGGATAGTGACTATATGATAGCCTGTTTTTGCTCATTTGGCAAGAGCGAGAAAGCACTACTTTTGTCGAGCGTCCTGCAGTTTTGAGCGTCGGTATATTTTTTACTCGAGCGGGCAAAATAGCATAGAATCCAATCTAAGAGAGGAGAATCATCGATGATAATGGATCGGATCGCCCTGGCGCTCGCCATCATCGGCGGCATCAACTGGGGCAGCATCGGCCTGTTCCGCTTTGACATCGTAGCCTGGCTGTTCGGCGGGCAGACTGCCACGGTCAGCCGCGTGATCTACACGCTGGTGGGCCTGGCCGCCCTGTGGTGTGTGTCTCTGCTCTTCCGCAGCGATGCCATCACCGACAATGATATCTAAGCTAAATGGGAGAGCCCTGCCGGCTCTCCCATTTAGCTTAGACACGTTTTTAATAAGTCACATACCGAATGGATGAAACGTAGGGGACGGCCTCCGGACGTCCCGGCAGTGAAACGCTTGGAATATCAGAATTTTCCGGCGAATTCGTATCGGGCTGTCGAGCGACCAAGGGCAGCTTGCTGCCCGCGTAGTCCCCGCAGGGGAGACGCCAGCCCCTACGACATTGTAGCCGCCAATTCTTTTTAAAGGGTATTACTGCAATTTCAGCACCGGTTTCAGGCGGCGGCACAGCACCGCGGCCAGGGCCAGCTTGACGGCGTCGACGGGCAGATAGGGCAGCACACACATGCCGAGAGCCCCGGCCACCGAGATCGGGTTCGTGCGGCCGTAGACCTGAATAAACCAGACCGTGCCGAAGCCGTAGCAGAGCGCGAGCCCCAGCACCAGCAGCACGAGCTGCACCCAGAAGCGGCCGTTGGCGGCCTTTTCAAAGGCCCAGTAGAGCACGCCGGTCAGCAGAAAGCCGAGAATGTAGCCGCCGGTCGGCCCCAGCAGCGCGCCGAAGCCGCCGCGAAAGCCCGAAAACACCGGCAGCCCGACCGCGCCCATCAGAATATAGACGGCGATCGCAAAGCTGCCGCGCCAGCCGCCGAGCAGCAGCATTGTGCAGAACACCGCAAAGGTCTGCAGCGTGAAGGGGACGATGCTGCCGATCACGATCGACGACCAGGAGCACACCACCAGCAGCACGACCATCAGTGCCATATAGACAAGATCTTTGGTGCGAATTTGCATTTCGTTTCTCCATTAAATCAATTGTAAGCTGAGATACACCGCGCCGAGGAGCTGCACGGCTGCCAATATCGGGAAGATCAGCCGAAACGTCCCGTGGTGGGTCTTGTGGTGAAAGAGGAACATTCCCAGCGTGCCGCCGCTCGCGCCGCCGAGCAGAGCCACCCAGAACAGCGTCCGCTCACGCACGCGCCAGCGGCCCTTGCGCGCTTTTCGCTTGTCCAGGCCCATCAGCACAAACAGCGTTAGACTCATCAGCGCGAGAGCGCCCCACAGAATCCAAAGCCGGATGATCATAGGAGATCCCCGTAATACCAGCCGGAAACGCCGTCATGCTTGACAAAATAGCCCCGGCTCGTCTCCTCGACCACGCGCACCTCATCCCCCGCCGAGAGCGGCAGGATGTAGTCGGTACAGTCGTTGCAGCGGCTGAGCGTACCCGGATCGTAGAGATATTTTGTCAATATCTCCATCTCGTAGCCCGTGCGGCGGTGGCGGCAGAGCGAAAACTCCGCGCCGCGGCGCAGCACCTCGACCTCGTTGTCGCCCCAGCGGATGTAGTACGAGCGCGCGCCGCCCACCTGGGCTGTCTTCACGTGCCGCACCGGGAACGGATCGTAGGCGAGAAAGGAGAAGGCGCCGCCGTCGCCGGGGATCACCAGCGCGTTGAGCTGTCCGTCGTCCTTGAGCACACAGCCGCCGTCGATGCAGGCGATGTGCCGCTTGTCATCCAGAATCGGCGCGGCGGAGACGGTGTTCTCTCCGTAGAGCATCACGGGCCAGTGGCCCACGACGACCCAGCGGTCAAACGAGAAGCCCTCGTGCAGAAAGGCGTCGCGATGGTTGAGCTCGCGCGCCGTATGCGCGCGCAGCGGCTTGTCCGGCCGGCAGCCCGCGTGGACAAACACGGCCCGCTCACTCTCGATGGCGTCGGGCAGCGAGGCGAGATACGCAAATTCCGCGGCGAAGCGCTCGGAGAGCAGCGGCTTGACGGACGCCAGCTCTGTCAGCGCCAGCGGGTCGATGTCACAGCCGCGCAGCATCTCCCACAGCAGAGCGCAGCGCCGCCGCTGCAGATAGTCGAGCACATGGCGGTCGGCTTCGGGCGAGAGCGCAAAGAGCTCGTGCCAGCCGTCGCAGTTGCCCAGCAGGGCGCGGCACTGCCCGCGCGCGGTCAATGCCATCAGAAAGCGCAGCGTGCCCAGGCTGTCCGGACCCTTTTCGAGGAAATCCCCGTCCACCAGCAGCAGATCGTCGGCGGCAAAGTCCGCCAGCTTCAGCAGACCGCGGAGATAGGGCAGATTGCCGTGAATGTCCGAGACGACCAGCGTGCGGCCGCCCTGCGGCAGCGCCAGGGTCTCGACGCGGGCAAGGCGCTCAGGCATGGTCGGCCTCCAGGCGTTTTTCCATCAGCAGCAGCTTGCCAAGGTCGTTGCGTTCGCTGCCAAGCACGCGGAAGCCCCAGCGGCGGTAGAACTGCACCGCGCTCCGGTTGTCCTCGGCCACGTGCAGTCGGATCGCCCGGCGGCCGTGCGTCTTGTAGTAGAGAATGGCCCGGCCCAGCAGCTGGATACCGAGCCCCTGGTGGCGCGTTTCGGCGTTGAGATAGAGCAGGCTGATCCAGCCGTAGAGCGCGTGGGCGCCGCGGCGCGTGTCGAGATCGAGCAGGCCAACGCTCTCCTCGTCCCGGAACAGCTTCAGCACCGCGCGGCTCTCGTGCCGCTGGTGCTCGCGCGCGCTGCACAGATAGCTCTCAGACGAAAAGCCCTCCAGATTGCCGTGTGCGGTGATCCAGGCGTCGGCATAGCACTGGGTGTAATAGGCGGCATCGTGTTGAAAATCCAGCGGCTCGTCGCGCAGCTCCGGCGGACGGCTGCCGTCCCTGTGGCCCAGCGCGGCGAGGTGCGAGCAGTCGTTTAAGTAGTCCGCGGTAAACACGCCGTTTTCAAAAAAGAGATGGCTGACCGCCGTGTTATCGCCGAGCGGCAGCGCCGTCCGGTCGTCCACATCAAGGCCCAGCTCCTTGCCCAGGAAGCAGCGGATCGAGACGCCGTGGCTGACGATAGCCACGGTTCGGCCGTCGTTGTGTGCACAGATCGCGCGCACGGCGGCCGACACGCGCGCCATGACATCGGCGTAGGTCTCGGCCCCGTCGATCTGCCAGCGGCTCGGGTGCTGGGCAAAGGCCTCGAGCAGCTCGCGCTTGTCGTGGCGAAGGTTGCCGAAGAACTGCCCCTCCCAGGGGCCGACGTTGATCTCCCGGAGCCCGGGGTCGGTGTGCAGCGGGAGACTGTGGTATTTTTGCAGTGCGGAGGCCGTGACCCGAGCACGCGTCAGGTCGCTGGACCAGAGCTCGTCCACGGCGACATCGCGAAAGCGCTCGGCCAGCGCTTCGCGCTGGCGCAGTCCGAGCTCGGTCGGTGCGCCGTTCCAGTGGCCCTGCATGGCCCGGTAGAGGTTGCCCTCCGCCTGAATGTGCCGGATCAAATATATTTCTGTCATTTCAGGGCCCCCAATCTTGACCGAATCCCCAGAATAGGATATAATACCATTTCAGATACCGCATTTCGACGCGGTTTATGAATTGTGGAAGACATTATACCTCTCTTTCGCGCACTTGACAAGTACGAACAAAGGTGGAAGCGCTTCATGCCCCAGGGTTCCCGAAAACTGAATACAGTCCGCGCGGCCGCACTGGTATCCGGCGACGGCGAAATGCTGCAGGCGATCCTGGACTCCCTGTATTTTAAGGAGCTGCCGCGTTTCGAGCTGGTCGCCGTGATCTCGCCGCAGAAGGACGCCTATGCCATGACCCGGGCGCTGAACGCCGGGGTACCGGCCTATGTGGTCGACCCGGAGCTCTTTCCCACGATGACGAGCCATTCGATGGCCATGGCCAACAAGCTGCGGGATATGGACATCGACCTTGTGATCCTGGCGGGCTACGATCTGCCCCTCGGTGTGATCCCCTACCAGTTCAAAAACCGCATCATTGGCACCTATCCGGCGCTCTACCCCGCCTACGAGGACGAGCCCGGCGATATTCAGCGCATCGTGCTCGAGCGCGGGCTGAAGGTCACCGGCGCCACGGCCTATTTCGCCGACGGGGACGGCCGTGTCGGCGGCATCATTCTGCAAAAGGCCGTGCCGGTCCTGCCGGACGATGATCCCGACAGTCTGCGCCGCCGCGTCACCGAGGATGCTGAGTGGAAGCTCTTAAGCCAGGCCGTCGCGCTCTTCTGCGCGGGCAGGCTCTCGATCCACGGCAAGCGCGTTGTGATCGCGCCGGAGAAAAAAGAAGAATGAAAACTCGCAGGGGAGCATATGAAGTCTCCCCTGCGTTTTCGCACCCCTGGGCGTGTCGCAAAACGGGAATTTATCGCACGAACACAACGCTGGCACGTGGACGCTTTACGAAGCGTCTGGCGTGAAGCCAAGGGGAAGCTTGCTCATGGCAATAGCATCCGGAACCTGCACAATATGTTCTCTTTCCAGAAAGGCTGGATCTTGCTATCCTTTTTATCGTCAGAACCGGGAGTACTTCCTTTTCGTTGACGTTGCTATCGGTTCTGCCGTCTCGACCGATAGCGTTCCGGCGTTTCGCCGACAATTTTTTTGAACTGTGCGGTGAAGTAGCTCTGGGAAGAATAGTTCAGATGCGAGGATATTTCGGGCAGACCCAGCTCTGTGTGCTCTAACAGAAAGCGCGCTTCGGCGATCTTCTCCCTCTGTACATAATCGACGATGCCGATACCCATCTCCTTCTTGAAGCGTAGAGACAAACTGCGGCGGCAGAGGCTGCAGTGCTCCGCCAGATCCTCCACACCAAAGGGCTCGTGCAGGTGAACGGAGATGTAGTTCAGCGCCTTTCGGACCGTTGGCGTGACCTGCTCAGGAAAGCGGCTGTTTGCCACTTTTTCGCAAAAATCCATAGCCATGCCCAGACTGAGCCGCTCAAATTCCGATGGCTCCGTCAACAAATCCATGCGCTGACAGTAGAGGTCGCTGAGCAAAAAGGCTGTTTCTTCCGCCAGCCCCCCCTCCATGGCTGCCCTGCTTGCCAAGGTGGCAAAGCTGATAAAGGTATATTGCCGCTGCCGCTGCGGATTGAGCGACATGGCGCCTACGCTGCCGCCTGTGGGGCTGGTCAGAGCTTTTAAAAGCAGATCGGAGCGGCCCAGGCGGATCGCCTGCCGGAAGGCGGTCTCAAAGCCCAGTTTGGTATGCTCGTCGGCCTCTTCCCGCTGACGATACTGCAGGGCAGACAGGCGCTTCTCGCTGTATGGCCTGCGGCTATCGTTGTCATTGAACAGGATGTTCTTCTCTTCGATGGCCTGACCGGTGAAAAGCTGCGCCAGCAAAGCCACATAGGCGCGCATCTGCGGAAGCGTCATCACCGGCGCGAGCATGGCGGCGTCACAGTACTGCTGCATCCGATCCGGCAAAACGGTGTCCACACACATTTCCATCAGTTCCTTGCGGCTGTGGCGGTAGGGGCTGACAAGGCCGATGATCAGATAGTGATCCGTATCGACCTGAACGACGCCAACAAAAAAGCCGTTGTTGATAAAGCTGATGAGCGGATGCAGCGCATCCCGCTTCTGCAGACGAAAATCCTGGATCACCAGGGTGTTCATTTCCGGCCGTACGCTGTCCTTGAAAGCCTCCGGCCAGGACTGCAGGAAGCGGCCCTCTCTGTCCACCAGAGACAGAGGAAGCTGGAGTAGCGCATACATACGGCTGCAAACCGTGAGAATATCATTCATTGCGGACATCCTCTCTTCATTTTTTCTTATTATATCACATTTTTAATATTTGGAACCGCTTTTTTGTATACGGAGAGGATTTCTTTTGCTATTCTTGATCCAGAATCCAGGCAGAAAAATAATAAGGAGCGGATAAAAATGGCAAAGAAACCTCTCGGCCTCGACAGTATGGGCATCCAGAAGACCATGCGCTTCGGCGATTACCTGGCGGACGGCGGCGGCCAGTTCGCGCTCAACGGCATCAGCGGCCTTGTTGGAGCTATCACCTACTTCTATACCGACAAAGTCGGCGTATCAGCACTGACGGCTGCCAATGTCCTGCT
>CACXDT010000034.1 GCA_902766405.1 Oscillospiraceae bacterium | reverse complement strand
ACAATAGAAGATCATGCTTTTAGCCCTGTCATTCCGAGGAACCAGTGCGCACACTGGTGACGTGGGAATCCGTTTTCCGCAGCTTTTCAACCGGAGAATACGGATGGCCACGTCGCTTCGCTCCTCGCAATGACAGGGTTATTCGCAGCTTGCAGCATACTCACTGAGGCAGATGATCCGCCAAATACCCGCCCAAACAAAAGCCTCGGGGCACCTTCCTTACGGAAGGTGCCCCGAGGCCGGGGGGATTTTTTTGGCTTGGACTGTCGGGCGACCAAGGGCAGCTTGCTGGCCGCGTAGTCCCCATAGGGGAGGCGCGAGTCTCTACGGTCGTATGGGACTTGGTGCCGTATATACCAACTGCCGTCTGTTTTGAGACAACGCTTTCTTTTGACATGGAGCGACTGCCCCTGTACCGTCGGATTTACGCCGGGTAGGTAAAGAATTTCACATGCCAGACGGAGGGCTTGTCCATGCTGAGCCGGGCGCTCTCGTCGCCGTTCAGGCGGCGGCCGGGGAGCCACTGTCCGTTTTCAAAGCGGCCCTCCTCCAGCAGCAGGAGATCCAGGTTCGGCCGCTCCCGATCCCCGGAGCTGAGGCGGATATCGCAGGCGTTGCCGACAAGCCAGCACTCGCTGTCACTGACAGCGAGGCACAGACAGACGCCGTCGGCGCGCGGATTGAGCTGGCTCTGGAAGGTCGCCGTCACCGTGAAGGCGCCGAAATCCATCGTCGGCTGCTGGGCGAGGAAGGGGTTGCCCGAGGGGTGCGGGATCGCCGGATCGGTCTCGGCAGAGACAGCCTGCAGCCGCTTCGTGCCGTAAGCCCCGGCCAGCATGGGCATCATCTCGCGCAGGATCCCGCCGAAAGCGGCATATTCCTCAAAGCGCTGCGGCGTCTTGAGGGCCGGATCGCTCACGTCCATACCGAACAGGAAGCCCTGCACGGCGGTGAAGGGCTGGCCGATGTCGTCAAAGCCGAAGGGCGAATAGCACATGGCGTGGTAGTGTCCCACGGTGTACACGAGCCGCGGCGCGCAGTAGCTGTGGGTGGCGCTCTCCGGGATGAAGAGCGCGCCGCCGCGCCGGGTATACTCATCGCAGACCGCCTTGAACTGCGGCACATAGATATCCGGGCAGTAGGCGTCGATGGCGGGCGCGCAGAAATCCCAGACCTCGTGCACCTTGGAGACCGGCCCGCCGGTGGGATAGCTCCCCGGCGCGCCGCCCTTGTCCAGCCAGCAGTTGGCCGTCATCGGCAGCGGATAGACCGCCTTGCCCGCCTCGGCCACCGTGTTGACAAAGCGCGCCACATGGTAGGCCGAGAAAAGCTCCTCGGCGGCGGCGCCGAAGACCTCGCTCCAGCTTCCTTCTTCCCGCCCAGCGAGTACGGCGCTGCGGATCTCCTCGGTCATGGTGCCGGTATGCGCGCGCATATAGGCGGCAAAGTCCGCAGGGACAGCGGCGGCAAACAGGGCGTCGGCGGCGTCGGAGACCTCGCGCGCCGCGCCGAGCAGGCCGGTCTCGTTTTCCACCTGTACGGCAACGACGGTTTGTTTTTCGCTGTCATAGTCCTTTAAAAAGCCCATAAAGGCGGCAAAGGCGCGCGCATCGGCCTTCATCGTCTCTTGCCCCAGATAGGAGAGCGTGGTATACAGCATTTTCATCGGGATCGACGGGGAAATCTGACGCCCGGCTTTGTTTTTCCCTTTTTCGATCTGCGCACGCGGGAAGCGCTTCAGATCCTGCTTGACCCAGGCGGGCGCGTACATGCACTCGGCGTTTTTCCAGCTGCCAAACCAGAGGAAGGCGATATGCATCTCTCTCTCACGCGCCTGGTCGATCAGAGCCCGGGGAATCGAAAAGTCGAAATGCCCCTCCTCCGGCTCAATGATCTCCCAGGTGACAGGGAGCAGCAGCGTGTTCATGCCGAGCTCGCCGGCGATGTCCCAGATTTTCTCCATATAGGCCGGAGAAGAAGAGTCGGAATTGTGAACCTCGCCCGCCAGCAGGATAAAGGGCTTGTCCTCGACCGTCATGACGGGATGCCCGTTGATCTGGACAATATGCGGAATATTGGATTGACTCATAGCCGGATGACCACCCCTTGTGTGATTCCGTTTTCGTTGAAGGCGTCCACGCGGACGTAATAGTCCCGCCCGCGGATCAGAGCGCCGACGCGCTGCGTGCCGGGGGCAAAAACCATATCGCTGTGATAGAGCTTCTCAGGGCTCGTGCCGAAGAGGATGTTGAAGCCCAGCGTGTCGCTCTGCGGCGTGATCGTCACGTTCATATCGAGATCGCCGCTGCGCTCCGCCGTGAACCGCGGCACAGCGGGCTTTTCCCCGTCGCCCAGGCCAAAGACGCGCAGACCGGAGACACAGGGCTTCTGCGCATAGGGCACCGCCATGCCGCTCAAACGGAGATAGCGGGCGGCGAAGCCCTCCTCGCGCACGATCAGGTCGTGGCTGAGGTCAGTCGAAGCGTCGGACTTGTCCTCGATCACAAACCAGCGTGTGCCGTCGGTGCTGCCCTCTAACTTCCACTGTGTGACATAGTCATGCTCTTCAATATAGCGCGCCTGTGAGCCCGGGCGGATCTCGCCGGGGCAGGGGATGTCCAGCTTGTCGTCGGCAAAGTTCACCTGCACGGCGTGGACATCGAACACCTTACCGAGATCCACGCACAGCCACTCGTCCCGGCTGTTGGTCGCGGCGCGCCACCAGGTCTGCACATTCTCCTCAATCGCCTTTTCCGGCTCGTGGCCGGGCACACAGGACGAGGCCGTCGCCGCCTTATGGGCGCTCAGCAGCATCCACGCGGGGTCGCGCCAGGGTTCCCCCTCGATGGCCATGGGCCAGTCGCCGTAGCGCTGGTTGCAGAAGAGCTCACCCTCGGCGTCAAAGCCGGCGGGCCAGAGCCCGACGCGGCGCTCAAAGTCGTGGTTTTTGCTGATACGCATCGTGGCCGTGTGCCAGAGCCTGCCATCCCTGTCCTCCATGGTCGAGCCATGGCCCGCGCCGGGCAGGAAGCCGCCGGGCTTGTGGGAATAGGGGTTGTTCTCGGCCAGCGTGAACGGCCCCAGCGGGCTGTCGCCCACATAGACGCCGTCGGAATAGGTGTTGAACTGGGTGCCGGGGCGGCGTACTGGAGATAATATTTCCCTGCGTGCTTGT
>CACXDT010000033.1 GCA_902766405.1 Oscillospiraceae bacterium | reverse complement strand
TCTGGACATTCTCAAGGCCTACCACGACTGCGGCTTCGAGGGCTATATCCGCCCCGACCACGGCCGTCACCTCTGGGACGAGAAGCCTGGCAACGTCCGCCCGGGCTACGGCCTGTATGACCGCGCGCTCGGCATCATGTACATGCTGGGCGCCTGGGATCTGATGGACAAGGAGGCACAGCAATGAGCAAGCTGGATCTGAGCGAAGTCGGTCTGCGCGACCGCGCCGCCTGGGAGGAAAAGGGCTATCAGCTGCCGCAGTATGACCGCGCCGAGATGATCGCCGCCACGAAGGCCTACCCCACCTGGGTGCACTTCGGCGCCGGCAACATCTTCAAGGCGCTGCACGCCGCCGGTGCCCAGCGCCTGTTGAACGAGGGTATTCTGAAAACCGGTATCATCGCCGTCGAGCGCAAGAAAAAGGGCGAGGACGTGCACGACAGCTATTCCGTCGTCGTCACGCTCAAGGCCGACGGCGGCGTCGAGAAGACGGTCGTCGGCTCGGTGGCCGAGAGCTGCTATCTCTACGGCGGCGAGGAGCGCCTGGCCGAGATCTTCCGCGCCCCCAGCCTGCAGATGGTCACCTTCACGATCACCGAGAAGGGCTATTCTCTCGTTGACGGCAAGGGCGAGCTGCAGCCGGACGTGGTCACCGATCTTTCGAACGGCCCCGAGAACTGCCTGACCTATATGGGCCGCGTGGCCTGGCTGCTGCTGCAGCGCTACAACGCCGGCGCCATGCCGATCGCCATGGTCAGCACCGACAACTGCTCGCATAACGGCGACAAGCTCAAGGCCGCCATGGTCTGCTTTGCCGAGACCTGGTGCAAAAACGGCTTTGTCCCGCAGGGCTTTGTCGATTACATTGAGAATCCGAAGAAGGTCTCCTTCCCCTGGACCATGATCGACAAGATCACGCCGAGCCCCGACCGCTCTGTCGGCGCTATCCTCGAGCAGGACGGCCTCGAGGGCTTTGCCCCCACGGTCAACGCCCGCGGCACCGTCACGGCCCCCTTCGTCAACGCCGAGGAGAGCGAATATCTGGTCTTCCAGGACGATTTCCCGAACGGCCGTCCGCCGCTGGAGAAGTGCGGCTTCTACTTCACCGCGCGCGAGACCGTCGACAAGGTCGAGCGCATGAAGGTCTGCACCTGCCTCAACCCGCTGCACACCTCGCTGGCCGTCTACGGCTGCCTGCTGGGCTTCCAGCGCATCAGCGCCGAGATGAAGGACGAGGACCTGCACAAGCTGGTCGAGCGCATCGGCTATGTCGAGGGCCTGCCCGTCGTCACCGACCCCGGCATCATCAAGCCGAAGGACTTCATCGACACCGTTGTCAATGTCCGCATCCCGAACCCCTTCATGCCCGATACGCCGCAGCGCATCGCGACCGACACCTCGCAGAAGTTGCCGATCCGCTTCGGCGAGACCATCAAGGCCTACCTCGCTTCCGACACGCTGGACGTGGCCGAGCTCAGGCTGATCCCGCTGGTGTACGCCGGCTGGCTGCGCTATCTGATGGCCGTGGACGACGAGGGCAAGGCTTTCGAGCCGTCCCCCGACCCGCTGCTGGCGTCCTCCCAGGCCTATCTGGCCGACATCCGTCTGGGCGACACTCTGACCGCGGACGAGGCCGAGGCCAAGCTTGCTGAGCTGCTGCGCAACAAGGGCATCTTCGGCGTCGATCTTGTCGAGACCGGTCTTTCCAAGCTGGTCTGCCGCTACTTTGTCGAGCTGATCGCCGGCCCCGGCGCCGTGCGCAAAACGCTGCACAAATACGTGAACGAATAAATCATTGTGAAACAGGCGCCGTTCCTCGGATCATCAAAGATGAACCGAGGAACGGCGTCTGTTTACGCTCTCTGTTTCCGTCTCCGGCGGTTGACGGTGCGCTCTAACTCGCCGCTGCGGATGAACTCGGCCAGCACCAGCTGCTCGTAGACCGGCACGCTGCACGAATAGAAGCCCAGCGCCTCCTCGTAGCGCTTAAGCCACGGCTCGGGCAGCACCATATAGCCCATGCGCATGCCGGGGGCCATGGTCTTGGAAAAGGTGTTGAGATAGATCACGCGCTCCGGCGCCAGGGAGAAGATCGTCTCGACCTGGGGGGCCGAGACTGAGAGCTCGGAGTCGTAGTCGTCCTCGACGATGACGGCGTCGCGGCGGCGGGCCCAGGCCGCGTACTCATGCCGCCGCGCGGCCGAGGCCGTGACGCCGCTCGGGTAGCTGTGGTAGGGCGTGACGTGCAGCACCAGCGCCGCGCAGGCATCGAGAGCCGCGCGCTCGATGCCGTCGCCGCCCATCGGCAGGCCGACGGTCCGCGCGCCAAAGGCGGCGTAGACGCGGCGGATCTTGTCATAACAGGGCTCCTCGTGCGCGTAAAGCCGGTCCCGCCCCAGCAGCTGTACCACCAGGCCGTAGAGATATTCGGCGCCCGAGCCGACGACGATCTGCTGCGGCTGCACGCGCAAGCCGCGCGAGCGCAGCAGGTAGTCGGCTAAGGCGGTGCGCAGCTCGGCGCAGCCGGCGTTCGGCGAGCGCAGGAGAATGCGCTCGCCGTAGTCGGTCAACACCCGACGCATAATGCGGCTGAGCATCGAAAAGGGAAAATCCCCGGGTACATCGTCGCTCAGACGCATCTCGTCGAGCCCGGCCTTCGGCAGCGGCTCGCCGCCGCCGAAGGCCACATAGAGCCCGCTGCGCTCCTTGGGCAGGGCGTAACCCTCGTCCACCAGCAGCGCGAGGGCGTGCTCGACCGTAATGACGCTGATGCCGAGCTCGGCGGCCAGCTGCCGCTTTGACGGCAGTTTACTGCCCACAGGGAAGACCCCCTCCAATATGTCCTGCCGCAGCTGGCGGTACAGCTGCCAATAGGCGGCCTCGCCGCCGCGCTCGATCCGGTATTTCATGGTCAGGCTCCAAACTGGTCTTATATTTTTATCTCCATCTGGGCATACAAATATGATCAGAAGCATTGTATAATACGCGCATCGAAAAATCAAGGAGTTGATTCACGTGAAAAACCGTGAGATGAAGCTCGATACACGTACGCTGACGGTGACAGCCGTACTGCTGGCGATGAACATCGTCATGAGCTCCAGCGTGCTCAGCATCCCGGTTCCGGGCGGACACATGTATCTGAACGACCTGATCATCTGCACCGCCGCCGTGCTCTTAAACCCCTTCTGCGCCTTTGTCGTGGGCGGGATCGGCGCCTTCCTCGGCGATCTGCTGTTTTATCCGACGCCGATGTTCGTCTCGCTCGTGACCCACGGCGTGCAGGCCGTGGTCATCTCGCTGTGCGTGCACCGCTGGGGCAAGGCACACCCCATGCGCGCCTCCGTCGTCGGGGCTGTGCTGGGCTGGATCCTCACGGTGGTCGGTTACAGCTTCGGCCGCGCGTTTATCTACAGTACGCCGGAGTACGCCCTGCTGAAGCTACCGTTTCAGATTTTGCAGACTCTCGTCGGCGAGAGTCTCGCCCTGCTGCTCCTCTGGCGCGCCGGCCTCGTGAAGCTGTACGAAAAGCGGTTCAAGCCGTGAATACTGACCGTCCCCTGGCCCGAAGCATCCCAAATTCCACATTTTATTCTGTCTATGTGTTGATTATTTCTGTTCAATTTGCTATCATATAGAAGAGGGAGGCGATTCCGTTATGGAAAAAAAGAATTTGGCTAACCACATCCTGATCTCCATTTTCTGCGTTCTATTGTTTGTTGGCTCGATAAGCATGGTTTCCATGTATTACATGTCTTTTGTCGAGGCGGTTCCAACCTTTAACCCTGATCTCGTTCGCGATGCCACCTTGCAATCGGTCTATAGCCTTGTTATTGCGCTGCCGTCCATGCTGCTTGCCGGAAAATATCTCCTGGATATGATGATGGGCAATAAAATCAATCCGAACTACATCGGCGACCTGGTCGCTTTTATCGGGCTTGCCATACTGATCATAAGGCTGATTGATATGATCATGTCCTCGGGGTGGAACACCGGCTACAAATGGGAGGAATTTTTCACCGGCTTCATGATCGTCGCCCTTACAGGCGTTTCCTTTGTTGCGAAGAAGATATACAAGCTGTTCATTGGCACGATCACCACCATTTGGACATTGAGTTATTTCTCATTTGCTGTCGTTTCTTCTGCAACCGAGGCAACCCGCGTGGCCATGTTCGCAAATCTCAATTTCGCGTTGGCATTCGCGCTGGCGACCGCGTTCTTCATTTCCAGGATCTTTGATCAGCCCTCGCGCAATGCGGCCATGGAAGCGTCGAAGTAACGCGGGAATTCACGGATTCGCCGGAATATTGGACACCCTTTCTGTGTAGTGCCATGTTACATATTCAACAGCTCATACAAAGCAAAAAGAATCCCAGGTCTTTCGGCCTGGGATTCTGGCGTCTTGATCTGTTTAGGGCAGCACCGCGGGCCAGCCCCTGCCATGCGCGTCCCCCTCTATTCGCTGATCATTGCCCTCGCAGGATCGGCTGCAGCTGCTCGCCGCGCAGCGCGGCGGCGACAGCCTCGTCGAGCAGCGAAAAATCAGCCTGGAGAGAATAGGGCTTGCTCTCCGGCGCGTCCTGGCCGAAGGGCGCGAAGTAGATGTGCTTGCGGTTGAGCAGCCTTGCGATGTTTTCGGCCGAGCCCGAGAGCCCGTCGTTGGTCGAGAGCGCGAGCACGACCGGGCGGCCGTTTCGCAGATGGGCCTTGGCGGCCATCGTCACGGCGCTGTCGGTGATGCCGTGGGCGAGCTTGGCGAGTGTGTTGCCGGTACAGGGCGCGATCAGCAGCGCGTCCATCGGCTCCTTCGGCCCGAGCGGCTCGGCCTCGGCGATCGTCGTGACGACGCGGCGGCCCGTCAGCTCCGCCAGATGGCGGAGGTGCTCGACCGCTGTACCGAAGCGCGTGTCGGTCTCGGCCGCTGTATCACTCATGATCGGCACAAGTTCGTAGTGCTCCAACAGCGGCGGCAGCGCCGCAAAGAGCTTCTCGTAGCTGCAATAGGACCCGCAGAGCGCGAGTCCCAGCCGTTTTTTGTCCATATCAGCCATCCTCCCTTTTCTCCAGCACCCGATAGACCGCGCGGCGGATCGCCAGCGCGGCCTCAGCCGGGGCGCTGCGACCCGGCAGCCCCGGCGCGGCCAGCACCCGCAGACCCTGCTGCTCGGCCGCGAGACGGTCGAAGCCGCCCGGCGCCGACGCGAGCTCGAGCAGCAGCGCCCCCTCGCGCACACAGCACAGCAGCGGCGCGTCCAGCACGCGCGCGGGCACGGTGTTCACCAGCACATCGCAGTCCGCGAGCGACGCGCCGAGCTCGTCATAGGGCAGCGCTGCGAGCCCCAAAGCCTCGGCTTCGGCCCGGTGCGCCCCCTGCCGCGCACCGACGGTCACCTCGGCGCCGAGCGCTTTGAGCCGCAGCGCGAGCAGCTTGCCGATCCGCCCCCAGCCGCAGACCACCGCGCGGCTGTGCAGCAGCGTCCGCTCGCGCTCCTGCAGCAGGATCGCGAGCGCGCCCTCGGCCGTGATCGCCGCGTTCTGCAGCAGGAAGGGCTCCCGCTTCAAGAGATCCACCGGCGAGAGCCCCGCATGTACCATGGCCTGGCGGCTCGCCTCGGAAAATCCGCCGCCGAACACCGTCTGTCCCGGCCAGAGCGCGCCAATCAGCTCCTCCATGGGGCAGGGAAGCACGGCGTAGGGCGCGTTCAGCAGCCCGCCGCGCTCGGCCGGCACGGGCAGCAGCACCGCGTCGGCGCCGTAGACACAGACCTCGAGACAGCCGGCCTTCGGCACGGCCTCGGGCAGCTCCAGCCGCTCGAGCGCATAGCTGTACACCCGGTGCCCGTCCTGGCTGAGCAGTCGGCAGAGCCAGAGCGCGCGCCGATCTCCTCCGATCACTGCAAATTTCACACAAACACCACCTCCCAGTTCACGCTATGCGCGGACGAGCCGGGCGGTGACAGTGTCGGACAGCCCATTGACAGCCGCCGTTTCCATGGTATAAT
>CACXDT010000032.1 GCA_902766405.1 Oscillospiraceae bacterium | reverse complement strand
TTTGCTGGCAAATATCTTTGCGCGCCGGGCGGCCACAAGGGCCGCCCCTACGGCAAGACCATCGTTTTTACAACTCCGGTGCATTTTGCAACACGCCCCCCGTTCGGTAGATAAAGCGTTGTTCCTTCCTCTGACGGCACGTAGGGCGCGATCCGCCTTGCCGCAAATGCCTTTCCCGGGCCTGCTTACGCGACGGCCCGCCAAAGGCGCGGCTACGGAAACGGAAACTTCCCTTCCTCTGCCACCGGCAGCGGGAAGGTCCCGTTTCCCCTGATCGCTCCTCGGTTTTTGTGCGGGAGCGCGGAGGCATCCGGGGATGCCTCCCTACGGCGTTGGTGGGGAATATGGTACACACATGGCGCGGCCGTCGGGCAGGGTCTCGACGCTCACGGCGACGCCGTAGAGCGCTTCCAGGCGCTCGGCGGTGATGATCTCCCGCGGCGCGCCGCACACGGCGCGGCCGCCGGCGAGGATCAGCACACGGTCGGCGCAGCGCAGGGCGTCGTCGGGGTCATGGCTCGCTTGCAGCACCGTATAGCCCTGCGAAACAAGCTTTCCGATCTCGTCCATCACGCGCAGACGGTTGCCGAAGTCCAGGCTGGCCGCGGGCTCGTCCATCAGCAGGAGCTTCGCCTGCTGGGCCAGGGCGCGCGCGATCAGCACCAACGCCCGCTCGCCGCCGGAGAGCTGTTGGAAGCGGCGCCCGGCAAGTCCGGCGATACCCAGGCGTTCCAGAGCCTCATCCGCTGATCGCTCCTCCGCCTGGCCGGGGCTCGACAGCCAGCGCAGCGGCGCGGCGGCGCCCATCAGCACCATATCGCGCGCGCTGTAGTCAAAGGCGCTCTCGCCCGTCTGCGGGATGTAGGCGACGCGGCGCGCGAGAGCGCGCGGTGAGAGCGAGCGGAGCTCGTCCCCCGCGACGCGAACCGATCCGGTATAGCCGCGCTGCCCCAGCAGACAGCGGAGCAGCGTGGTCTTTCCGGCCCCGTTCGGCCCCAGCAAATAGACATTTTCACCCTCTTCCACAGAGAAGTCCAGTCCCGACAGCACCGGCGCTCCCCCACGGTAGGCAAAACTCAGTTTTTTCACTTCCATTGCCGTCATTCCCGCTCCCTCCTTTGGCTCAAAAGCAAAAGGAAAAACGGCGCGCCGATCACCGCCGTCAGGATGCCGAGCGGCAGTTCGGCGGTGTAGAGACAGCGGGCCAGGTCGTCCACCAGCAGCAAAAACAGCCCGCCCAACAGAAACGAGGCCGGCATCAATACGCGCCCGTCACTGCCGACCAGGCGGCGCGCCAGATGCGGCACGGTCAGGCCGACCCAGCCCACGATGCCGCAGAGCGCGACAGAAGCCGCTGTCAGCAGCGTGGCGCACACGATCAGCGCGAGCCGCAGCCGCGCTGTGCTGACGCCGAGACTGCGCCCCTCGATATCGCTGAGCGAGAGCAGGTTCATCCGCCAGCGCAGCAGAAAGATCGGCACAAAGCCGAGCAACAGCGGCAGCGCAAGGCCCCGCAGCTCCTCCCACTTCACGCCTGAAAGCGAGCCCATCAGCCAGTAGGTGATCTCCGGCAGCGTGTTGCGCGGGTCGGCGATCAGCTTGAGATAGGACGTGCCGGCCTGGAACAGCGAGCCCGCCAGCATGCCGGCGAGGATCAGGCTCAGCACTGGATCGCCGCGGGAAAAGCGCGCGGCCAGCAGCGCGAGGCACACGCAGGCAAGGCCCCCAAGGAACGCGCAGGCTGTGACAGCGAGGCTGTTCATTCCCAGCAGAATGGCCAGTGCCGCGCCGAAGCCCGCGCCGGTCGAGGCGCCCAGCAGATCCGGCGCGGCCATCGGGTTGTGGAAGGCACTCTGGTACGCCGCGCCCGAGACCGACAGCGCCGCCCCGACGAGCAGCGCCGCGAGAATGCGCGGCAGGCGCAGCTGCCAGACGATGTTTTCGGCAAGCGCCTGCCACGTTTTCTCCACCGAAATGATTTTTCCAGCCAAAATATGAGCGACATCCCCCACCGGGATCGCGTAGCGCCCGAGTGACAGAGAGAGAAGCACCCCCGCAAGCAAAAGCACGGCCAGCAGCGCCAGAAGACTTCGATTGTGATGTCTCTGCCGATCCATTTACGGCTCCCCTTTCGCGCCGCTGTGGCCCGTTTGTTCTCCGACCGCGGAAAACAGCGTCTCATACTCAGCGTCGCTCAGCTCATAGTGATAAAAGAGCTCATAAAACTCCTTTGTCAGCGCCCGGGCATCCCAGTCAAACTCGCCGGGATACAGCAGCTCGGACAGCCAGAGCACCGCGAGATAGCGATTGACCGAGGGCGGGTAGCTGTAGCCCCAGGGGCCGCTCGGCACGGCAAAAACCCGGCCGTTTTTCACCGCGGTCAGCGCGCGCCAGGCTCCGCCGTCCACGATGGTGGCAGGGTCTGGGCTGTTGTAGAAAAACAGGTACTCCGGATCCCAGTTGGCCAGCTGCTCGAGGTCGATGGCTGTGGATTTGTACATCTGCGCGTCCGCCACGACGGCGGCGTTGCGCAGCATGAAGGCCCAGATCTCGTCCTGAAAGCTGCCCGCGGCCACACAGCCAAGCCCGTCCGTTCCGTTAAGGATCACGGCGTCCTTTTTTTCCACACGCTCAAACGTGTTCCTGGCCGCAGTCACAATCGTCTCGATATACGCGGCGCAGCGCTCGGCCTCCTCCGGCTGCCCCAGCAGCTCGCCGAGCAGGCGGTAGGACGCTGCCGCGTTCTCCAGCGTTCCCGAGATGAACACACAGGGGATGCCCAGCAGAGACTGGAGTGCGTCGAGATCCTCGCCGACCGTCTCCTTGGCCTCGCCAAAGTCGATGAACACGTCGGCGCGGATATTTGCCAGCTCCTCTACATTCATCTGCGTGCCGGTCTTGTAGAGGTTTCCGACCGTTGGGAGCGCCGCCAGCTCCTCGCCGAGGTAGCGGAGCGCCTCATCGCTCAGCGGATCGGCCAGCGCCGCTAACTTGTCGGCGGCCAGCGGATAGACGAACATCATCGCCATGTTGCCCGACGGGATCACGCGCTCGATCCGCTCCGGCAGCTCGACCGTGCGTCCGACCGAATCGGTGAAGCTGCGCGTCGTGGCCTTTTCCGCTGTCTCTTTGCCCGGGGCGTTGCCGCAGGCCGCCAGCCCCGCGCAGAGCGCCAGGATCAGCAGCAGTTCAAACAGGCGTCTTGCTTTACGCATGATTCTTTGCTGTCAGCACGACGACGCCGCTGTAGTCTCCGACTGCCATACGGTTGGTGTCGAGGCGCGTGCACTCCCCCGCCAGCTGCAAAAAGTCCTCAACCGGGGCAATGACATCATAGCCGAAGCCCGGTCCCCGGTAATGCATCGGCACCGTGCAGCGGGGCTTGAGCTCGCGGACGATCTGCCAGGCCTCTGCCGGCCCGACCGTGAAAAAGCCACCCACCGGCAGCAGCAGCACATCGAGCTCGCGCAGCGCGTCCGACAGCGCCGGGGTCAGTCCGTGGCCGAGATCGCCGAGGTGCGCGACGCGCAGACCCTCGCTCTCGACCACACGGATCACGTTTGCCCCGCGCTTGCGGCCCTGTTCTTTATCGTGGAAGGCATCGAGCTCGATCACGCGAAAGCCGGGCTTCCGACCGGTCAGCGTCACGCCGGCGGTATAATTGTGGTCAGCGTGGCCGTGGCTCGGCAGCACGGCATCCGCTGTCAGCGGCGGCAGGCGCAGGCCGGGCACGCTGTCGGGCGCATAGGGGTCGAACACGGCCGAGCCCTCCGCGCTCTCCAGCAGGAAGCAGGAATGTCCGTACCAGGTGAGTTTCATTGGGATCCCTCCTATTCATCACAATATTCAGGCAATGAGGCTGTGAAAAAAAGTCTGAAATTGTGGTCTCTATCGTAGGGGCGGCTAATAATGAGTATCGGATGGCGAAATCAATCGACGATTCGATTGATTTCGCTGCCAAACGACACGTTTGGCAGCGAATGATTCCCTGAATCATTCGCCCGATGCTCATTGCAATGAATATACGGCAAAACAGCTGTGCTGTTTTGCTGCGCCACAAAGTGGCGCGGCGAAAAGCTTTTTGGCTTTTCGCTATCCTATATTCATTATAGCCGCCCGCACGCAGAAATGTATATTTTTACCAAAACATGGGGCAAATTTGCATTGTTGCATGAAATCGCCCAAGCTATTCACACAAACGGCAAATTGTACCGCGCGGGCGGCAGGTTGCCGCCCCTACGGTCATATCAGGTTTTTTCACAGTCCCAATCGGCTGCCTTATTTATTGCTATTATACCGACAGCACAGCGCGGTTGCAAGCACTTTTCAGTTGACCTTTATGAAATTGAATGGTATAGTTGAAACAGTTTTTCCCTCAGGAGGATTCGTTATGAAACGCGGTTTGCGTATCGCCTTTGGCATTGTTCTTTTGATTCTGTTTGGCCTGTACGCCTATTTTTCGATCACCGGCGGACCGACCGCCGCGTCTGTCCCCGCCGCCCCCGACGGCGGACAACAATCGCCGGTCTCCGCAACGGCCGCGCCCGTGCCGGTCGTCACTGACACGGCGCCTATCGCCGCCGTCGAGACGCCGGAGCCCACCGCCGAACCCACGCCCGACCCCAACAGTCCCGCCGGCCGCGCGGCCGCGCTCGGCCTGCCCACGCCGCCCGACATCGACGTGAACAGCTGGGAGTTCACGCTGGTCAACGGCGATCACTCGATCGGCGAATACGCGCCCGAGAATCTCGCTTATCTCGACCAGACACTGACCTATACCGACGTGCAGACCACACCAAGCGACCGCATTGCCGTTGACGCGCGTGTCGCCGACGCGCTGGTCGCCTTCGGTCTCGGCTGCAAGGACGCCGGACTGCCGGTCTATCTGTCCTCCGGCTACCGCAGCTATCAAGACCAGCAGGCCAATTTCATCCGTGTCTGCAACAACAACGGCGTTTCGGACGGCAAGGACTCCAAGGGGCACTATATCACGATGCCCGCCGGCTGCAGCGAGCACCAGCTGGCCCTCTGCTGCGACATCACCGATATCTACCGCCCGATCAAAAACGCCGAGATCGAGAAGACCGAGACCTTCCAGTGGCTGAAGGAGCACTGCGCGGCCTTTGGCTTCATCGTCCGCTTCCCGGCAGGAAAAGAGGATATCACCAACGTCATGTTTGAGCCCTTCCACTTCCGCTATGTCGGCACGGACGCGGCCAATTATATCATGCAGAACGGCCTTGTGCTGGAGGAATTCCTCGCGCTCTACGGCGTGGAGTAAGTCCACGGAAACGGATCACAGCGCCATCTGCCGGAGCTCTTTGTGGGAATGGCAGATTCATCAAAGGAATCCTGTAAATAATGAAGGGGCTGTCTCAAAAGTTCGCGTGAGAATGTAGGGGAGGCTATCAGCCTCCCGGCGGCAACGCAGAAATATCTGAAAAAGTTGGACGAATCCGAACAAATATCGA
>CACXDT010000031.1 GCA_902766405.1 Oscillospiraceae bacterium | reverse complement strand
GACAGCCCGGCGGCTGCATTGATATATTTGTTACAATTATGGGCGAATACGCACAAAAAACAATGCGTATTCGCCCATAATTGTTCATATTATATGATTTCTCCGCACGGGCCGTCCAGGGGGCCGGCCCCTACGTCAGCTCCGACATCTCGCCACTGAATACGTTGCACACCCAGTTTTGAGACAGCCTCTTTTCACACATATGAAATCTTGCTGCTGCGCTCGGAGCGCTGTGTGCCCTGCGTAGTAACCGGCACCTTGCCGGCTTCTTAGCGGGAGATGATCTCGTTCCCGGTCTCGGTAATGATCAGGTGATATTCCCACTGGGCGGAGGGCTGGCCGTCCTCGGTGCGGATGGTCCAGCCGTCCTCGGCGTCCTCGGTGACGCGGTGTGTGCCCATATTGATCATCGGCTCGATCGTGAAGCTCATGCCCGGCACGATCAGCTGGCCGGAGTTTGGGCTGCCGAAGTGGGGGACCCAGGGATCCTCGTGAAAGTCGACGCCGCAGCCGTGCCCGCCGATCTCGCGCACGACGGAAAAGCCGTTATCCCGCGCCATGCGGTCGATCGCGTGGCCAAAGTCGCCAAAGGTCGCCCAGGGCTGAGCCAGACGAACGGCTTTTTCGACACTCTGTTTCGTCACCTCGACCAGACGGCGCCAGTCGTCCTTGACTTCGCCGATGCAGTACATGCGCGAGGCGTCGCCGTAGTAGCCCTTGTAGATCGTGGTGCAGTCCACATTGATGATGTCGCCGTTTTGCAGGATACGCCCGGGATCGGGGATACCGTGGCAGACAACCTCGTTGATGCTGGTGCAGACGTGCCGGGGAAAGCCCTCGTAGTGGAACGGGGCACAGACCCCGCCGAGGGCCTTGGTGCGCTCGGCCACGATGCGATCGAGCTCGCCGGTCGATACGCCCTCTTTGACATAGGGCTCGACAGCGTCGAGAACCTTCGCGTTGATCTCGCCGGCCCGGCGGATGCCGTCGAGCTGCTTCTGGGTTTTCAGCATTTTCACGCTGGGAGGGTTGATGTGGCGGTTCCGGGCGCAGATGCCCCGGATGCGCTCCATGGTGGCAAAATCGGGAACTGCGGTCTCTTTATGCATGGACGGACTCCTTTATATAAAGAAAATGGTATTTTAGTTCAGGAAGCGGTCGATCGCGTCATTCAGATCCTGCAGCTGGCTGACATCGCCCTCGCTGACGCCGGTGAGACAGTGCTCCAGGTGGTCCTTCAAGATGACCTTGGCCGTGTTGTTCAGTGCCGAGCGGACGGCGGCCAGCTGGATCAGCACCTCGCTGCAGTCGTGTCCGTCCTCGACCATGCGCTTGACCGACTCTAAATGCCCGATGGCGCGGCTGAGACGGTTGATAACGGCCCGGGTCTGGGTGTGCGTGTGACCGTGCGCATGGTCGTGCAGCTGCTCGCCGGCGAGACTGTGCGCGTGGATATGGCCGTCGCCGTGGTCGTGGTAGTATACTTGCTCCTGAGCGTGCTCGTCATTCATGCGCGCTGCCCCCTTGGAAGGTTTTCGTAATACTATACTGCAAATTGACGATTTCCGCAAGCCCCCAAGTTATGTGTACTCGCGTACCCACTGGGCCACAATGTTGCGGCACAGGGGATCGCCGCGCGCCTTCATCGGAAGGATCACGGTGTCCGGATCCTGGCTGAGCGCGGCCCAAAGCCGGTCAAGCTGGAGGTCGAATTTATAGCCGAGATCAAAGCGGCGCTGCAGCTCGGCGGCGTTTTCGCGCCCCTTCAGGACGCCGATCAGCGGCGTATCGCTGTTCAACAGCTCCTCGAGCGCGCGGCGAAATTGCGGGATCAGCAGCTCGTAGCCGCCGATCTCGTCGAGCAGCGCAAAGGGGTAATATGCGGCCTCGGCCAGCAGACGTACGCCCTCAGTGCGGAAGATCTCGTTGTCGCGTGTCGGCGGATCGGTGCTGTAGTCCAGAAACCGCAGCGGCGTGAAACCCTCAACGCCGCTCAGGGCCGCGGCGGGCAGCAGGTCATAGCCGAGCAGACACCCGCGGCTGTCCATAGAGCGCACAGTCGCCAGACCGCCGGCAGTCTGGAGCATCCACCCGAGCTCCTCGCGCAGCAGGCTCGATTTGCCGATGCCTGAGGGGCCGGTCAGAAAGAGACGTTTTTTCATACTGTCACCTGAAAAATCGATCGTTACATGAAAAATCGGAGAAATCGAAATCTGGTCCATTGACCGGGGTTCGGATTCATAGTATACTGAAAAAAATCTGACAAAAAAGAGGATCGGAAGTTGGAGAAAGAGAAACCACACGGGGAGCTGCTGCAAAAGGTGTTGCTTGTTGTT
The DNA here is from genome assembly GCA_902766405.1 of Oscillospiraceae bacterium. Taxonomy (GTDB): domain Bacteria; phylum Bacillota; class Clostridia; order Oscillospirales; family Oscillospiraceae; genus Limivicinus. Next base: position 3,272 of record CACXDT010000031.1, on the reverse strand, counting down.
GCGCTGTTCATGCTGGCGCTTGCGGCGGTATGCGCGGCGCTGCTGATCACGCAGAGCGGTGATGAAATGCCGCAGGAGACAGCGCAGGGCGTTATGATGATCGATGATGAGACGATCGAGACGGTACCGACCGAAGATCCGACACCTGCCCCGACCCGGGCGCCCTGCGAGCACAGCTGGAAGGACGGCGTGTGCACGCTCTGCGGAGAGCACTGCCCCCACCCGAGGCACCAGGCCGAAAGCCGCATCTGTACTGACTGCGGCGAGCGGGTCGTGCACAGCTTTGTCAACGGACAGTGCAGGCGCTGCGGCAGCAAACCCTTCATACTGGACGATATCGTCGATGCCGGCCTGGCCGGCGGGGCGACGCGGTGCGGTGAACTGCAGAAGCTGCAGTACAGCTATACAGACAGCAACCATGTTGCGGTCCGTAAGGACATGAGCGTATATGTGCCCTACGGCTACGACCCACAGAAGCAGTACCCTGTGGCGCTGCTGATCCATGGCTACGGGGGAGACCTGGGGACGTGGATGGAGCTGAGAAATCACTTTGGAACGGTCAATGTCCGCGGCATCGATGTTGTTGACCGGCTGATCGAAGAGGACTGGATCGCGCCGGTGCTGATCGTCAGCATCGACACACCGAACCTGTCCGGCATGAGCGATTATAACAGCCGCGTCGCCAAGGTGAGTGAGGAGATCCGTTATGGCGTGCTTCCGACGGTGTGCGCACGGTACGCAACCTACGCGACGGACAATACGAGCGCCGGGATCGCCAGGGCGCGCGAGCATTTCGCCATCATCGGCGCCTCGGATGGGGCGCTCTATGCTGTGGAGTCCGGACTGAGGGACAACCGCGACCTTTTCGGCGTGTTTGCTCCGCTCTCGGGGCTCGATATCCCCGCGGATATCCTGACGGTTCAGTCGGGAGAGTGGGCGAGACAGTATCCGATCCGACTTTTATTCATGGGCACCGGCCAGACCGATTTCAACCGCACGCAGGTGCTGCTGGCCTATGTCCACATGCTCGAAGCGGACGCCAGCCTGCTCGACGGGCAGAACGCCTTTCACCATATCTGCGACAGCGGGCACAGCTTCCGCTCCTGGTTTACCGATCTCGCCAATGTGCTGCAGCTGGCGTTTGACGGGTAAATGTTTTAACAGAAAAGAGGAATTCCATGAACCGTTCGATTCTGCATATTTTAGAGGAAGTCAGGGCCGGAGCGCTGAGCCCGGAGGAGGCAATGACCCAATTGAAGTTAGAGCCCTTCCAGGATCTCGGCTATGCGAAGGTGGACCACCACCGGGCGATCCGCCAGGGTACGCCGGAGGTCATCTACGGCCAGGGAAAGACCACCGAGCACATCATCGGCATCGCTGGGGCCATGCGCGAGCGCGGACAGAAGACCATCCTGATCACGCGCATCACGCAGGAGACCGCCGACGCCATCGCCGCGGTCTATCCGCTGAGCTACTCCGCGCTGGCGCGCATCGGCATCATCGGCGCGCTGCCCGAGCCCGACGGTGACGGCGACATCGTGGTGGCGACCGGCGGCACCAGCGATATCCCCGTAGCCGAGGAGGCCGCACTGACGGCCGAGGCCCTCGGAAACCGCGTCACGCGGTTGTACGATGTGGGCGTCTCGGGGATCCATCGGCTGCTGCACAACATGGAGCCCATTATGAAGGCACGCTGCATCATCGCCGTCGCCGGTATGGAGGGCGCGCTGCCCTCAGTCATCGGCGGACTGGCCGACGCGCCTGTGATCGCGGTGCCCACCAGCGTCGGCTACGGGGCTTCGCTCGGCGGGATCGCGGCGCTGCTGAGCATGCTGAACTCCTGCGCCAGCGGCGTATCGGTGGTGAACATCGACAACGGCTTCGGTGCGGGCTATCTCGCCAGCATGATCAACCATCTGAATACAAAGGGGGAGGAAAAGGCTTGAGGACACTGTATCTTGACTGCTCGATGGGCGCGGCCGGGGATATGCTGTGCGCAGCGCTGCTGCAGCTGCACCCGGCGCCCGAGCAGGTGCTGGAGAAGATCCGCGCGCTGAAGCTGCCCGGCGTGACCGTGGCGCTGGAGCGGGCTGTGAGTCAGGACATTGTCGGCGCGCATTTTTCCGTGACGGTGGACGGCCGGGACGAGGGAGAAGGTCTGCATGACCATCACCACTACGACGATGAGAAAAGCCACGGACATGAGCATGAACACCACTGCGATGATAAAAAAAGCGGTGAAGAGCACCACCATCACCACCATGTACATTTGGCCGATGTCAATGGCATCATCCGCGGCAGCGGCCTGAACCGCACCGTCATTGACGACGCGCTGGCGGTCTACGCTCTGCTGGCCAGGGCCGAGAGCGAGGTCCACGGCACGACAGTCGATCAGATCCACTTCCACGAGGTCGGAACGCTGGACGCTGTCGTCGATGTGCTGACGGCCTGTCTGCTGTTCCGCGAGCTCGCACCCGAGCGGGTGGTCGCTTCGCCGGTACACGTCGGCAGCGGCACCGTGCGCTGCGCGCACGGCGTACTGCCGGTACCCGCGCCGGCCACGGCACGGCTGCTGGAAGGGATCCCCAGCTATGCCGGGGATATCGTCGGTGAGCTCTGCACCCCGACCGGCGCCGCGCTGTTAAAGCACTTTGTCAGCGAATTCTCCTCACAGCCGCTGCTGCGCGTCGAACGGATCGGCTATGGCGTCGGGCACAAGGTGTTCCCGCGCGCGAACGTCCTGCGTGCGATGCTGGGCGAGGAGGAGCCGGCTGTCGTGGAGCTCTGCTGCAACCTGGACGACACCGGCGGCGAGGATATTGCGTTCGCTCTGCAGTCGGCGCTCGATGCCGGAGCGCTGGACGCCTGGTGGGAGCCTATCGGCATGAAGAAGAGCCGTCCGGCTGTGCGCCTTTCGGTGCTGTGCCGCCGGGAGGATCGCGATCAGATGGTCGCGCTGATTTTCAAGCACACGCGTACCATCGGCATCCGCGAGGCGCTGTGCCAGCGTTATGTACTGCGGCGTGAGTCCGGCACGGTCGAATCCCCCTGGGGCCCGGTTCGCGTCAAGCGCTCGGAGGGCTGGGGCGTCGAGCGCGTCAAGGCCGAGGCCGACGATCTCGCGCGGATCGCGAGGGAGAACGGCCTCACGCTCGACGAGGTCAGACGGAATCTACAGGGACTATAGTAAACGCTGATTAATACGCCTTCGGCATCTGACGGCAAATCATTCGCCATATCTGCGTTACAAAAACTTGAAATACACAAAGTAT
>CACXDT010000030.1 GCA_902766405.1 Oscillospiraceae bacterium | reverse complement strand
TTGTGTATTGCAAGAAAAAGTGACGAAATCAGGGCGCGGTTTTTCCGGAAGATGCCGCAGGCGTATTGTGCGGTGTTGCCCTCGGTAATCTTTTGAAGCATCTTATTGGAGAATCGTATACTATGAGACTAAGAGAACTATTGCAGGATCTGACGGTTCTGCATACCAATGCCGATCTCGATATGGAGATCGGCGGCATCAGCTATGATTCGCGCCGAACCGAGCAGGGCGACCTGTTCGTCGCCGTCCGCGGCTTCGAGTCCGACGGGCACCGCTTCATCCCGACGGCTTTTGCCAAGGGAGCCGCCGCGGTGCTGTGCGAGGAGCCGCCCACGGAGGGCACCTATGTCCAGATTGCCGACTGCCGTCTCGGCCTCGCACTGGCGAGCCGCGCTTTCTTTGGCTATCCGGCGACAAAGATGACTATGATCGGCCTGACCGGTACCAACGGCAAGACGACCTCGAGCTATCTGATCCGGCACATGCTGGAGGAGGCGCTCGGCGCTAAGGTCGGCCTGGTCGGCACGAACGGCATCATGATCGGCAGCGAGAGTATCCGCTCCGAGCGCACAACGCCAGAAAGCTACGAGCTGCAAAAGCTCTTTCGCCAGATGGTTGACGCGGGCTGTACACACGTTGTGATGGAGGTGTCGTCGCATTCGCTCGCGCTGGAGCGCGTGGCCGGCATCGAGTACGATGTGGGTGCGTTCCTCAACCTGACGCAGGATCACCTGGACTTCCACGGCACGATGGAGGCCTATGCCGAGGCCAAGCGAAAGCTGTTCAGCCAGTGCCGCATCGGTGTGCTGAACCGGGACGATCCCTGGTACGGCTTCATGCGCGAGGGCGCCCAGTGCCCGATACTGGATTTTTCCACTGAGAGCAACGAGGCTGCGCTGATTGCCAAGGATATACGGCTGACGGCCTCGGGTGTGCGCTTTGCGGCTGTGTACGGCAGCAAGCTTGCGCTCGCAAAGCTCGCGATCCCGGGGATGTTCTCGGTCTATAACGCGCTCGGCGTGCTGGGCGTGGGACTGGCTCTGGGCTTGACACTGGGGCAGGCGGTCGACGCGCTCGGAACGGCCAAGGGTGTCAAAGGACGGGTCGAGTCGGTGCCGACCGATGGTGACTACGCGATTCTGATCGACTACGCGCACACGCCCGACGCGCTGGAAAACGTGCTGAAGACGCTCCGAGCCGTCACGCGCGGAAGGCTGATCGCCGTCTTCGGCTGCGGCGGCGACCGCGACAAGGCCAAGCGTCCGCTGATGGGTGCCATCGCCGCCGACAACGCCGATATCGCCCTGGTCACGAGCGACAATCCGCGCACCGAGGACCCGGAGGAAATCATCCGCGAGATTTTAGCGGGCATGAAGGACAGGCCCGGCCGCACCAAGGTGATCTGTGACCGCGTCGAGGCCATCCACTGGGCCATCGACAACGCGCGCAGCGGCGATGTGATCCTGCTGGCCGGCAAGGGCCACGAGGACTACCAGATCGTCGGCAAAGAAAAGCACCATATGGACGAGCGCGAGATCGTGGCCGATTATCTTAGAAAGAGGAAGAGAACATGACACTGAAGCTCTGTGCGGCGTTTGTACTGTCGCTGCTGTTTGCCGCGGCGTTCGGCAAGGTATACATTCCCTGGCTGCGGAAAATCAAGGCCGGGCAGTCGATCAAGGAGATCGGCCCCAGCTGGCACATGAGCAAGCAGGGCACGCCCACGATGGGCGGCGTGCTGTTCATCGGCGGCGCCGCGCTCGCGTGTCTGACCGTCGGTTTTCCGAGCATCCTCAAGGGAAACTGGGTGCACATCGGCATACTGGTGTTTGCCATGGTGTTCGGCGCCATCGGCTTCCTTGACGACTGGGAAAAGCTTCGCCACCACGCCAACACCGGTCTGACCGCCGGCAGGAAGTTCCTGCTGCAGCTGGCCGCGGCCCTGGTGTTCATCCTGCTGATGCGCTATATCGGCGTCACGACGCCAAACCTGTACATCCCCTTTACCGGAAATACAGTGCCGATGCCCGAGTGGCTGTATATCTCCTTTGCGGCCTTTGTCATCGTCGGCACGGTCAACGCCGTCAACCTGACCGACGGGCTGGACGGTCTGGCCTCTGGCGTCAGTCTGCCGGTGTGTCTCTTCTTCGTGGCCGTCACCTTTGTCTGGGGTGAGACCTATCTTGAACAGGGCATTTTTGCCTCGGCGCTGCTGGGCGGTCTGGTCGGTTTTCTTAGCTATAACTTCTACCCGGCCAAGGTCTTCATGGGTGATACGGGCTCGCTGTTCCTCGGCGGCGCGATCGCGGCCATGGCTTTTGCCTACGATATGCCGATGATCCTGCTGACCGTCGGGGTCATCTACATCATCGAGACCGTCACCGATCTGATCCAGGTCGGCGTGTTCAAGCTCTCCCACGGGAAGTGGGGCTTTTACGATGCCTTCAACGGCCGCCGTGTCTTCCGCATGGCCCCGTTCCACCACCATCTGGAAAAGGGCGGCTGGTCCGGCCACAAGTGGAAGGAGACCGAGATCTGGGCGCTGTTTGTAGGCATAAGCGCGCTGTTTTGCGTCATAAGCTTTATCTGGGTGAAATCCAGATACCATATCTGAGTGATTAGTGAGTAGTGAATAGAATATATTTTTACTAAACACTAACCACTGATTACTAACACAAGCGTGCCGGGAAGGAGGGAGTGTATGCAATATGACGCTGCCCGCCGGACCGGCGCCGCTGATATTTCCCGGAAATCCCGGCGGGCGGACTGCGATTGGCCCTTCGCTCTGACAGTGCTGCTGCTGCTCGCCATCGGCGTGACGATGGTGCTCTCGTCGAGCTATCCGCGCGCCTGGTACGATCCCGGCGGTATCACGGGCGGCAACGCGGCCTATTACTTCGTCCGTCAGCTGATTTTCGCACTTCTGGGTGTAGCGGCCATGTGGGCGGCCTCGCTGGTGCCGATGCGCGTGTATCGCCGGTACAGCTTCGCGTTCCTCGGTGTCACGGTGCTGCTGCTGGCCCTTGTGCCGCTGATCGGCGTCAGGGCCAACGGGGCCAAACGCTGGCTCGGTGTCGGAGGGCTGACGCTGCAACCCTCGGAGCTCGCCAAGTTAGCGGTGATTTTGTCGTTCTCGCTGCTGATCTGCCGCTATGGCGGCAAAATGCGCAGCTTTCGCTACGGCATCGTACCCTTCGCCGCGATTCTCGGTCTGTTGGTCGGGCTTCTGGTCCTGGAGCCGCACTTCTCAGCCTCTATCATCCTGTTGGCCGTCGGCGGGGCGATGCTGTTTCTCGGCGGGGTAAGGCTCGGATGGTTTGCGGCCGTAGGCGCGGCGGCGGCCGGGGGACTCGGTGTGCTGCTGGCCTTTTTCCCCTATGCCTCCAGCCGCATCATGACCTGGCGCGATCCGTTTTCGAGCTCTTCCGACGAGGGCTATCAGATCGTGCAGAGCTTGTACAGCATCGGCTCGGGCGGACTGAGCGGCCTCGGTCTCGGCGGTAGCCGGCAGAAGCTTTTATATCTGCCCGAAGAGCACAACGACTTTATCTTCTCGGTGACCTGCGAGGAGCTGGGATTCATCGGTGCTGCCTTTATCCTTTGCCTCTTTGCCCTGCTGATCCTGCGCGGCTACTGGATCGCCCTGCACTGCCGCGAGCGCTACACCTGCCTTGTCTGCGCGGGCATCACGACGCTGCTGGCGCTGCAGGTGTTCCTCAACGTCGCGGTCGTCACGAATCTGCTGCCCTGCACCGGCATCTCGCTGCCGTTTTTCAGCTATGGCGGAACCGCTCTGCTGATCCAGCTGGCCGAGATGGGCATCGTGCTGAGCGCGTCACGGGAAAGCTATTTTTCCAGAGAATAAACCTTGAGGGAATCGTATGAAAGGAAGAAAACCATGAATTTCCTCTTTACCTGCGGCGGGACCGCGGGGCATGTCAACCCGGCGATCGCTGTCGCCGGTCGGCTGCGGGAGATCTATCCCGACTGCGGCGTGCTGTTTCTCGGCGCCGAGGGGCAGATGGAGATGCAGCTGCTGCCGCGCGAGGGCTACGAGGTACGGCCGCTGCACATCACCAATATCAGCCGCGGCAGGAATCTCTCTGCTGTAGCGCAGAATATCGGAACTGTAAAAAACGTGCTCGCGTCCATGGAGCGCACACGGCGCGTGATCCGCGAATTCCGGCCCGACGCCGTGATCGGCACCGGCGGCTATGTCTGTTACCCGGTGCTGATGCAGGCCTCGCGCATGCATATCCCGACGGCCGTACACGAGTCGAACGCCGTCCCTGGACTCACAACCAGGCTGCTGGCCGGCCATGTGGACCGCATTATGGTCGGCTTTGAGGAGAGCCGCGCGGCTTACCCAAAGCCTGAGCGCGTCTGTGTTACGGGAACACCGGTGCGGGGGGCCTTCTCGGCTTATACAAAGGAGTCGGCCAAGCGACAGCTCGGGCTCGATGTCAACGACAGGCTGGTCGTGTCGGTCTGGGGCTCGCTGGGCTCGGGGCACATGAATCAGAAGCTGGTCGAGCTGCTGCCGCTGATGCGCGGACAGAAGGATTTTCGTATGATCCACGCCGTCGGCAGCCGCGATTGGGAGGAGATCCGTTCGGCGGTGCAGACTCAGGGGATTCAGCCGTCCGCATGCGGCATCGACATGCGCGAGTATATCTATGATATGCCGCGCGTCATGGCGGCGGCCGATCTGATCCTCTGCCGCGCCGGGGCTTCGACGCTGGCAGAGCTGACGTACATGGGCAAGCCGGCCATCCTGATCCCGTCGCCGAATGTGACAAACCACCACCAGGAGCGCAACGCCCGCGTGCTCGAGCGCGCCGGCGGGGCAAAGGTGCTGCTGGAAGGGGAGTTCACAGCCGAAACCCTGCTGAGGGATGTCCGCGCGCTGCTCGACGACAGCGAGACGCTGCAAACGATGGCAGACCATATGCGCTCCCTCGCCGTGCCCGACGCGACCGAGAAGATCGTCGGGGAGATCCTGGATCTGCTGCATAAATAAATCCCATGCGCAGATAAAATCAACCCTGATCCATGAGAGCTGACCGGTTTTCACAGTAAATCCCCATGTGAGGGGCGAGGATCACGCGCTGTTCATCATACTGTGGAAGCAGAGCTTTCACAGTAAATCCCCATGCGCATACCATGTGCGCCACGATAAATGAAAGCGAAGGGCGCAGGGGGATTTTTGCGCATGTTTTTCGGTTG
>CACXDT010000029.1 GCA_902766405.1 Oscillospiraceae bacterium | reverse complement strand
GCCCCACATCGGCCAGCAGCTTCAGCTCCAGCGTGATATCATGGCTCTCGCCGGGCAGGCCGGGCTTGGCAAAGCGCGGCACCTGCCTTGTGGGCGTGGCAAAGTGCATATTGCCCCAGCCGCCGCGTCCGCCCTTAGCGGCCACCCAGTCCTCGCCGGAGGACATATCGTGCATGATGGCGCCGCTCTCGGTATCACGGACAATGGTGCCGCGGGGAACCTTAATCACAAGATCCTCGCCGTCGCGCCCATAGCAGCGCTTGCCCATGCCTGGGTTGCCGTTCGCTGCGACATACTTGCGCTTATAGCGGAAATCCATCAGCGTGGACATGTTGTCGTCCACGCGGAAAACGATGTTTCCGCCCCGTCCGCCGTCGCCGCCGTCCGGGCCGCCCGCGGCCACATATTTTTCACGGTGAAACGCGACAGCGCCGTTGCCGCCGTCGCCGGCCCGAACCGTGATGCGGGCCTTATCTACAAAGGTAGCTGCCATAGTGGCTCCCTTCCCCTGCTTTTACAGGAAGAAAAAAGGCCGGACAGCTTTGTCCGGCCTTTTGTCGATTCTTACTGGGCGATTTCCTCGTAAACAGAAACCTTCTTGCGATCCTTGCCCAGATGTTCAAACTTCACATTGCCGTCGACCAGGGCGAACAGAGTGTCGTCCTTGCCCTTGCCAACGTTGGTGCCCGGGTGGATCTTGGTTCCGCGCTGTCTGACGAGGATGTTGCCGGCAAGGACAAACTGTCCGTCAGCTCTCTTGGCGCCAAGACGCTTAGACTCGCTGTCGCGGCCGTTCTTGGTAGAACCCATACCTTTTTTATGTGCCATTTAGGTTACACCTCCATTAGTCAAAATCAGTTGCGGAGCTCAGGCTTCGATCGAGACGATCTGAACCTTGGTGTAGGGCTGTCTGTGGCCCTGAGTGCGGCGATAGCCCTTTTTGGGCTTCATCTTGTAAACGCGAACCTTCGGAGCCTTGACCTGCTTGATGACGTTGGCCGAGACGCTGGCGCCTTCGACAACAGGCGTGCCGAACTTGGCGTTCTCGCCGTCGACAACAGCCAGAACCTGATCGAACTTAACAGAATCGCCGATGGCGGCATCGAGCTTCTCAACGAAGATCTCGTCGCCCTCAGAGACGCGGTACTGCTTGCCTCCGGTCACGATAACAGCATTTTTCATTCCAGTTTTCCTCCCTCTTCATAGGACTCGCTCACAGGGTGGAGGGCATACCTCGTCTTCAATACCCTTTCAATGCGGCTAAAGTAGAATACCATGCTGAGCGTCAATTGTCAATTCTTTTTTCCGGATTTCCGAGGAAAAATCGTGGAAAAGCGGACTGTCAACGCATCCGCGAGCAAGGTAAGTCAACGAAACCGCGGGCAAGAAAAGCATTTGACCTTCGGTCACATACGTGCTATGATATGACACAATACCAAATATCTGTACAGGAGGCCGTCCTTTTGGCAAAGAAAATACTTCTGGCTGTTCTTCTCGTGCTGTTAGTGCTGCTTGTTGCTGTCCGCGTGGTCGGCGGCCGGCCGGGTACCGATGGCGATAGCAATATGCCCGCCTTCCTCGAACAGCTTCTCCCAACCCCTACTCCCCCGATCGAGCTCAAGGCCGTCATGACAGCCGAGGAGCTGGCGGAGCTGAACACCTCACAGCTCATCTCGCTCGACCTGACCGGCAGCACCTGCTATGAGGCGATCACCGCCTTCATCGCCGCGCACCCGACGGTGCAGGTGACCTATGCCGTGCTGCTGGACGGGAGGGGCGAAACCATGGCTCTGGCGCCGGATACGGCGGACGTTGCGCTTACCGACGGTAACTATCTCGACGCTCTCTCCGCCAATGCCCAGTGGCTGCCGCAGCTCCGTTCGATCACGCTGAGCACGGGCATTGCGAGTACGGAACAAATACTGGCTCTCGACAGCGCCTATCCCGAGGCCGACATCCAATACCCTGTGACGGTAAACGGTACTGTATACAATTACGATCTGGAAGAGCTGGATCTCTCCGCTCTGTCAGCCGCCGAGATCGAGGCCACGATTCCCGAGCTCTCGAAGCTGCCGCTCCTCCGGCAGGTGAATCTGATGAATGCCGCCGGTGAGAGCCGTGTCACCATGGACGAGGCCGCCAACCTGGCCCGACAGTACCCGAATGTGGCTTTGACCTACGCCTTTGAGCTTTTCGGGCAGACTGTCTCGACCGGGGATGAGCGTCTGGAATACGCGAATACCCAGATCGGCGACGCGGGTTTGGATCAATTCCGCGAGATTCTGCCCTTTATGTTCAAGCTGCAGACGCTGGTGCTGGACGACTGCGGTACGTCGAACACCGCCATGGCCCAGCTGCGCGATGAGTTTCCCGACATAAAGATCGTCTGGCGCATCCACTTCGGCAAGTTCAACTGCCTGACTGACACCGAGATGATCTGGGCCACCGGCACGGTCACCGACGGCGTATCCGAGCCGCTGAAATACTGCACCGATGTCAAGTACATCGACATGGGCCACAACTGTATCACCAACATCGACTTTGTCCGATACATGCCGAAGCTGGAGATCGCGATCTTCTCCGTCACCTGGGTGCGCGATCTCACACCGCTTGGCAACTGCCCGAACCTGCGCTTTCTCGAAATCTTCAACGCCGAATATCCAAGCGTTGCGCCTCTGGCCAACTGCACCAAGCTGGAGCATCTGAATATCAGCTACAATCGCGGCGGCATGAAGGATATCTCCCCGCTCTACGATCTGCCGAATCTCAAGCGCTTCTGGTGTACCATGAGCAGCATCCCCCTCGATCAGCAGGAGGAGATTCAGCGCCGTATGCCGAACTGCCAGTTTGAGTTCCGCTGGATCGACCCGGCCGAGGGCAACGGCAACTGGCGTCTCGATGAAAACGGTGAGCCCAACGAGTCCTATGCCGAAATCCGCAGGGTTTTCGATTACGACTCGATGATGCAGACCGGCGCCGCCTGGAGCCTGTACGGTTAATATACAGTCTATACTCAGCTAAGGTGTTATCTATGGTAAGCAGTGAAAAAACCGCCCAGGGCATCGGCCGCTCCGCCGTGTTTGCCCAGGGCTTTCGGGACGGCCTGCCGATCGGTATGGGCTATCTTGCGGTGTCGTTTTCCCTGGGCATCGCGTTCAGCCGGGCCGGCTTCACGCCGGCGCAGAGCTTTATCACAAGTCTGCTGTGCAACGCCTCCGCCGGGGAGTACGCAGGGGTGTCGCTCGTCGGCGTACAGGCCACCTATATTGAGGTCGCACTGATCACGCTGATCGCGAATCTGCGCTATCTGCTGATGAGTCTGGCCTTCTCACAGCGCTTCCGTCCGGGCGAGAGCATGCTCGCAAAGAGCATCCTGGCCTTTGATCTCAGCGACGAGCTCTTTGCCATTCAGATCGCGCGCGCGGGCTATCTCGACCCGGTCTACGGCTACGGGGCCATCCTCGCGGCCTGGCCGTTCTGGGCCATCGGCACGGCGATCGGCTGCATGACCGGCGAGGTGCTGCCTGTCAACCTTGTCAGCGCGCTGAGTGTGGCGCTCTTCGGCATGTTCATCGCCGTCATCATCCCGCCGATCAGGACAAACCGCAATCTTGGCGGGATCGTCGCCGTCAGCTTTGCGCTGAGCGCCGCAGGGACGTATCTGCCGGTATTCGCCGGCATCTCTTCGGGCATCCGGACGATCGTGCTGTCGCTGATCATCTGCGCCGGAGCGGCGCTGCTGTTCCCACGGAAGGAGGAGGAAGCGTGAAGGGCAATATGACGATCTATATCGCCGTCATGGCGGCGTTCACCTACCTTGTGCGGTTCCTGCCGATCGCGCTGATCCGCGGGAAGATCAAAAATCAATTCATCCAGTCGTTTCTCTACTATGTGCCCTATGTGACGCTGTCGGTGATGACCTTTCCGGCCATTCTCGAGGCGACACAAAAGCCGCTGGCCGGGGCCGCGGCGCTCGGCGTCGGCATCGCCGCGGCGTGGAAAGGCGTGAGCATGGTGCTCGTCGCCGTACTGTGCTGTATCACGGTTCTGGTCCTGGAGCTGGTGCTGTAATAAGCAGCGGTCTCCCGCCCTCCTTTCAGGAAGTGCGGGAGACCGTTTTTCAATCGGTTGCAAAGCACGGCGCGATATGATAAAATAGCAACAGATTCGACAGATAACGAGGTGATCCTATGGCGGACAAGCTGCCAAAGCTGGCAGATTTGTTTGACGCGGAAAAAGAGACCGTCACCGGCAATCTGGCGCGTGACCGAGGCCCCGAGTCGGCGGTGTCGACCATGCGGAAAACACTGGACCGTGTTCTGTACCGCTATACCGAGCTCTGTCCTGACCGCGCCGTATGCACACAGGCGCAGAGCATTCTTCAGGGCATCAAAAACACGCTGCCGCTGATGATGGCCGTCAATGACTCGCGGCATTGGGAATTGAAGGAAGGCAGCGACGGCAAGCGAAAGCCGCCGCTTGTCGGCATCCTTCTGTCTGCCATAGGCCTGGCACTGGTTGTTGCCGGCACGCTGCTGGCCGACTATGTCGGGGATCATACGTTCAGTCTCTCGAACCTGCTGCTGCCGACTGTCGGCGCGGTCTGTCTGCTGCTGGGCGGCATTTTCATCATAAAGAAGCCCAGTCTCGCATCCTCGCAGAGCAATACCGGCAAGGTGGAATATTTAATCGAGCCCGCCCTGGTCTTCCAGACCGTGCGCGGCGCGCTGCTGGCGGCGGACAAGGCGCTGGAGGACGCGCGCGACCGGGCCGAGGCCGAGCGGGTACGTTCCGATGAGAGCGGCGCCTCTCCCCTCTCGAGCGAGGAGACCGAGCTCTTCGCCTCGCTGCTCGAGGCGGCCTATGCCCGGCGCGGCGCGAACGACAGCGACGCCAAAGAGGTCGAGGCAAATATCCGCTACTACCTGCACCGCCGGGGCGTCGAGTTGGAGGATTACACACGCGGACACGAGTCCTGGTTCGAGCTGCTGCCGGCCAGAAAGCCCGGGACCATGCGTCCGGCCATGGTTGCGGGCGGTCGGTTAGTCAAAAAAGGACTGGCCTCGGATAAAGGAACATAAAGACATGGAACGCTATTATGGTTTTGACCTTGGCGACGCCGAGAGCGCGATCGCCCGTCTGGGGCGTGAGGAGCGCACCGACCCCGTCGTGCTGCCGATCAAGGACAGCCGCAGTCTGGTGACGGCCTACGCGCGTATGCTCGACGGGCAGCTGCTGATCGGCGAGAGCGCCTGTTACAACACCAATGCCGTCGAGCGCAGCGTGCGCTTCAAGAGTCGCTACCTGACCGACCCGCAGAGCGAGCGCGACATCAAATGCTTCGCCTCGGGCGTGCTCAGTGAGCTCTATCTCAGCGGCGAGCTGGTACACGGCGAGGACTGCTGTTTTTATATCGGCTGTCCCGCGGGCTGGGACAAGGCCGCGCGCGAACGCTACCGCCGCCTCTTCGCCGAGACCGGCTATCCCCCGACACGCATCATCTCGGAATCCCGCGCCGCGTTGATCGCAGCCTGCCAGTCGAAGCACCTGCAGGTCGGCTATGATATTCTCTCGAAGCCCGTGCTGGTGGTGGATATCGGCTCGTCGACCACCGACTTTGCCTACATCATGAGCGGGCGTGAGGTCGAGCTGCACACCGCCGGCGAGGTCTTTCTCGGCGGCGGTATCATGGACCAGATCCTGCTGGAAAAGTGCGTGCGCGACAGCCCGGACGAAAAGCAGATCCGCCGCATCTTTGAGCAGAGCCCCGCCTGGCAGAGCTACTGTGATTTTGCCGCGCGCAAATTGAAGGAGAAGTACTTCTCGGACGAGGAGTACTGGAAAATCAACGACTGCTGCAAAACCGTTCAGCTCCTCTATGACGCGCCCGTACGTCTGACGCTCCGCATCGACGCGGAAACCGCCGACACGATGCTGCTCAAGGGCACGCGTCTCCTGGGCGGGCGCTCGTTCCGGGATGTGTTTTGCGCCAGTCTGCGCGAGGTGCGCGCCAAGATCCAGAGCGAGCTGCCCGAGCTTCTGTTTCTGACTGGCGGCGTCTCGAAGCTTAAGGATATCCGCGACTGGTGTGCCGAGATTTTCCCAGAATCCGTCGTGATCGCCGGGGCCGAGCCCGAGTTCTCGGTGGCCCGCGGTCTCGCCTGGAGCGGCCGCATCGACGAGGATCTGCGCGAGTTCCGGCGCGAGGTGGCGGATCTGACCGAATCGAGCGCTGTGGAGCGGCTGGTGGAGGATCACATTGACGAGCTCTACCGCAAAATCGTCGACACAATGGTCGAGCCGATCCTGCGTGAGGTGGCCCTGCCGGTGTTCGAGCGCTGGCGCGGCGGTGAGATCCGGCGCCTCAGCGACATCGACGGCGTGATGCAGCACGAGATCGAGCTGTGGCTGCGCTCCGACCGGGCGCAGGAGCTGCTGATCCGCCCGATCACCGAGTGGCTCAAGGGCGTGGCCTACGGGCTCGAGGAGCACACAATGCCGATCTGTGTGCGCCACAACATCCCCTACCGGGCGTTAAGCCTGACCTCGCACCTCTCGCTCTCGGACATCGACATACGCATCAACGCCAAGGATATGTTCGCCGTCGAAGCGTTCACCTGGCTCATCAACACGATCCTCTCGGTCATTGTTGGGCTGATCTGCGGCGGGGGCGGCATTGCGATCATCTCCAGCGGTATCTCCGGTCTGGCCGCCGGGACGATTCTGTCGCTGCTGCTGTTGCTGCTGGGCAAAAAGCGGATGCAGGAGGCCCTGATGAAGACCGAGCTGCCCACACCGATCCGGCGGCTGATTCCGGTATCGCACTTTGAAAGCCGCATCCAGCACATGTCCGACGAGGTCAAGGCGAACTTCTATTCCAGCTTAGAGACCGAGAAGAACGAAGAGATCACGGCGCGTATGGTCTCGCAGATCTCCCAGCAAATCGAGCAATATCTGACGCGCATGGCCGAAATCGTCGAAATCCCGCTGGGGTGAACGGTTACGATTATTCGAATGAAAATGTGGCTGTCTCAAAAGTCCGTGTGATAATGTAGGGGAGGCTATCAGCCTCCCGGCGGCAGCGCAGTTATATCTGTAAAAAGTTGGGCGAATTCGAACAAATGTCGAATCCGTCCAACTTTTCTAACGGTTTTATACGCTGCGCGGGCGGCTGATAGCCGCCCCTACGGTCACTCTCGCCGTTTTGAGACAGCCCCATTTTCATATGGTGCTGTCAGCCATGAAACATGGGACCGGTTCGCCGGCTCTTCATTTCAGCCTGCGGCAGGTGGAGAGGAATTTCCACTTCTCGCCCATACGGAAGGGTGTGATGGTATAGCACTGCAGCTCGTCGTTATGCGTACTGTCGGCGGAATGGAAGAAGCGCGTCAGGTGTTTTTCGCCGATCTGGCGTACCCGATCAAGCACAGTGTCGATACGATAAAAATCACAAAAGTCCCCGGCCTCATCGGCGCGGATGTATAGACTGGCGTACTGTTCGACTGCCGGCGCGGCCCTGTCGATCTCGTCGGTGATGCGGCTCTGGTCGGCATCGAGATAGACGTTCACGACCGTGCCATCGTCGTTGAACAGATCGACA
Organism: Oscillospiraceae bacterium; assembly: GCA_902766405.1. GTDB lineage: Bacteria > Bacillota > Clostridia > Oscillospirales > Oscillospiraceae > Limivicinus. The sequence continues at coordinate 12,269 of CACXDT010000029.1, read as the reverse complement.
CGGAAATACTCTGTCAGGATATATTCCTGCGCAAGAGACATCGCCTCGACCTGCGCGTTGTTGAAGTTCGGCGAGAGGTTCTGCACGACGTTCAGAAATGCCGCCCGATCGTCCTTGCGGGCGAGGAACATCATGTCGGTCTTGAAAATGACACCGTTGATCAGGATATCGCCGCGGACGCGTTCGATCTCCTCAGCACGCGCGGCAAGCTCGAGGTACTGGTGGTTCTCCGGGATATTCTCCTCGTTGCCGCGCACATTGGCGGCCTCGAGATCGTCGATCCCCGCGGCGCGCAATATGCGCCGATAGGCGTCATTGCTGTAGAGGAAATTGACTCTCTTGCCGCCGATGACCTCGATGATCACGATCGGCAGGCCGTTGGCCGTCAGATACAGCCCCTCCTCCATCGGGCTGGAGCTGAGGAAGTTGACATCGGCAATGCGCTTGTAATATCGGCTCTCCTCACGCTTTTCGCGCGGGATGCAGCGCTCCTCCTCCATCAGGATCGGTATGCCCGAGGCATCGCTGCGGTCGACCCGCAGGGGCTTGGAGAACAGATAGCCCTGCACCTTCTCGCAGCCGCACTCCTTGAGAAATTCAAGCTGCTCGCGCGTCTCCACCCCCTCGGCCAGGCTGCCGAGGCCCATACGCTTGGCGAGGTTGACGATTTCGCGGATGATCACGCTGGTCTTGGGGTTGACACGGAACTTTTTGAGGAAGCCCATGTCTATCTTCAGCACATCAAAATTGAAGTCCTGCAGCGTATTCAGCGAGCTGTAGCCCGAGCCAAAGTCGTCCATCCACACCTGATAGCCCACCTGGCGGAAACGATCGATGACCGGGGCCATATAGACCGAGCCCTCGGCGATCGCGCTCTCGGTGATCTCGATATTCAGATAGTAACGGGGCACGTTGAACTCCTCGCGGATCTTTTCGACCTCCTCGAAGATATCGAGTACCTGGAAATCGACGCGACTCAGGTTTACCGATACCGGCACCGTAATGACACCGCCGTCCAGATTGCGCCGGATATCCCGGCAGACCTGGCGGATCATGTGCAGATCGAGCTGGGGGATCAGCAGCTCGCGCTCGAGCAGGGGGATGAAGGCGTCGGGCGCGATCAGGCCGTATTGCGGATCGACCCAGCGGGCCAGCGCCTCGTAGCCGCAGCACTGCTCGGTAAGGACGCGGATCTCGGGCTGGTAAAAGGGCTGGATGTCGCCGCGCTCCATGGCCGGGAAAAACTCGCGCATCAGATAGAGCTCGAAGTCGATCCTCCGCTGCACGTCCGAACCGTAGACGACGAACTGGCGGCTGTGGCTGCGCTCGGCATACGAGCAGGCATAGCGCGCCCGGTCGATATTCTGATAGATATCCCCCTCCCCGAGTTCGCCGAGGCGGCCGGACACAAGCCCGGCGTTGAGCAGCAGGTGCTCGCCGCCCTTCATGCGGTTGACCGCCGCCTGGCACTCGCGCAGGAGCTCGAGCGTCTCCGCGCTGGAGTGGTCGCGGTCCAGCACCATGAAATGGTGGCTGCTTTCGCGCGCAACCATCTGTCCGGCAAAGCAATCCTCCAGCAGCTCGGTAAACCGCTGCAGAAACTGATTGCCCGAGACATAACCGAAGCCGCGGTTGATCGATTTGAAATTGGGAATCAGGATATAGACGAAGGTATAGGGCTCACCGGGGTGAGCAGTTCGCAGCTCTTCGATCCGCTGTACAAAAACCGTTGTTGTGAGAGCGCCGGTCAGCTGATCCCGCGTCTCCCGCTCGCCATTGATGAGGGACATACTGGATTCCTCCGTGACGGATAAGAAAATGTGCTGTTTTTTCGTGATAAAATAGTATAACACAGAACTAATCCGTTATGGAAGTATCGTTTTCCGTTTTGGTTAAAAGGTATAATTATCTATGCTTCAATTAGGCATTATGACCAAGAAACAGTGTCATCTCGTGAAAGCTGCTGCGAGACAAAACTTGCATTCCTGCCATACTTGATATAAACTGTTTGCAGTATAAGCCGGAAGGAACGGTGGATGATATGCAGAAAATCGTTATCCTCGAGGATCAGGCTGAACAGGCTCTGCGCCTGCAGCAGCTGATGGAAAAGTATGCGGCCTGTCATACGAATTTTTCCTATTCGCTCCGTCACTACGAGCGGGCGATTCCGCTGTTGACCGAATACAGATGTGACGCCGACGTGCTGTTTCTCGACATTCAGGTGCCGGACATGTCGGGCATGGAGGTCGCGCGCCGTATCCGCGCGTTGGATGAGAAGGTTATCATCATCTTTATCACGATGCTGACACAGTACGCGATCGAGGGCTACTCTGTCGGAGCCTTTGATTACGTGCTCAAGCCTGTGCGATATGAGGAATTTTCAGCCAAGATGGACCGCGTCTGCCGTATGCTGGCGCATCAGAACAGCTCCGTCACATTGGAAGTGCGCACCAAGGAGGAGATCCGCCTGCTCAGCGCCGACGACATCAGCTATATTGAAGTCTCCAACCACGATATTGTGATTCATGCCAACGGCGAGGTGATCCGCCAGTGGGGCAATCTCAAAAGCTATGAGGATAAACTCGGCGCCTCCCATTTTGTGCGCTGCAACGCCTGCTATCTTGTCAATCTGAAATACGTCCGCGGCATCAACGGCGACACCGTAACCGTCGGATCGGACGAGCTCACAGTCAGCAAGGCCAAGCGGAAGGAATTTCTGATGGCTGTGGCGCAGTACAAAGGGGGCAGCCGCTGATGGATTACATGGTGCAATGGTACAGGGAATATCGCAGCGCTTTTCTGCTGCTGCAATCTGTATTCGGAATCCTGGTAGTGTCCTATTCACTCAGGCCGCGCAAGCTCTTTTCTCTGCGTCTGCTGCTGAGTACCGCGCTTGGATTTCTGCTGTTGGTTGTGGTTGGAAACCACATCTATGTGCCCGGCTATTCCGCGCTGGCCATCCTCAGCCATGCCGCGGTACCGCTGCTGGTGTTCCTGCTGCTGGTCGGCGTGACCTGGCTGAGCTATAACGAGACGATCTGGACGGTACTCTTCACCGCCTCCACAGGATATATCGCGCAGGATATCGGCGGCAGCGTCAAGACGCTGCTGCGGCAGATCCCGCTGATCGACCTTGTCTCCCGGCAGCAGTGGGGTATCCTTTCGGTGGATCTGTTGAGCTACGGTCTGGTCTATGTGTTGCTGTTTTTTGCCCTGCGACCCTTCTTGAAAAACCGCGAGGACAATTTCGACAACAAGCTCAAAGCGCTCTTTTCGGTCGGCGTGCTGCTGCTGTGCATTGGCATGGCGCGGCTCACGCAGGATAATCCCGAGCGCAACCAGCTCGCCGTGATTGCGGAAGCACTCTTCCAGGTTCTGGTGGATGTGATGGTAATTATCATGCAGTTTGGCGTCATGGAGCAGGCACGGCTCAACAGCCATGTGGAGACCATGCGCGAGCTTGTCCACCAGCAGCGGGTGCAGTACGAGGCCAGCAAGGAGAGCGCCCAGCTCATCAACGAAAAGTACCACGATCTCAAGCATCTGCTCAAGTCCTTCCGCGGCACGGTTCCGCAGGAGCAGCTCGACCGGCTCAAGGCGTCGATCGCCGCCTACGAGCGCCCGGCCAACTCCGGCAATGAGGTGCTCGACGTACTTCTGGCCGAGAAAATCGGCATCTGTCAGCAGCGGAATATCGTTTTGACCTGCTCGCTCGGCAAAACGGATTTTTCCTTTGTGGAGGAGCTTGACCTCTATTCCCTGTTTCAGAACGCCCTCTCGAACGCCATCAACGCCGTATCCGCCCTGCCGGAGGGCACCGAGCGATTTATCACACTCTCGGCGATGCGGGACGGCAACATGCTCTCGATCCATATGGAAAACCCCTGCCGGGAGGATATCGACTTTGTTGACGGTCTGCCCCAGACGCGCGATGATCCCGACTGGCACGGCTTCGGCATGAAGAGCATGAACCGCATTGCAGAGAAATACAACGGCATGCTGACGGTTGAGCAGCGGGGGCGGCTCTTTTTGCTGGATATCCTGCTGCTCGCCCCGGAGCAGTAATACTCCCGTTTACGATGTGAAAAAATGCAGATACGATGTTCGTCTTGTGGAGCTCCCTCCCGTCTGCTATTCTGCAATCACAAAACGACCTGGACTGACAGGTCAGTAAAAACAAGGAGGAACCCCGAATGAAAAAACGCATCTTTTCTCTGCTGATCGCCGCCATGCTGCTCATGGCCTTCTCCTGCACGGCCTTTGCAGATGTCCAGACCAGCTACTCCGCCTACACTAACAACTTTATCGACGCTGTCGGCTGGTACCAGAGCTTCGACGCCACGCTGTACATCACCGGCGAGAACACCTATGAGCTCGTCTACAAGGCCAACATCTTCGGCACCACCGACCCGGGCAACAAGGGCGAGAAGACCGTTATCTACAGCGGCACCTTCACCTCTGCCCCCGCCGCTGACGGTGAGGACAGCCATCTGGACATCACGCTGGACACCTGCGACAACATCTACTTCGAGCAGCACGACAAGGCCTGGGGCCGCAACGAGCTGAACTTCCAGATGATGCTGAACACCGCTGCCTGGACCGATGATATGGAAGACTTCTGCGGCATGGCCGCCGATGAGTTCCTCGAGGCCCACTCCGTGGCCGGCAAGGTCATCACGGTTGAGGATCTGTTCCTGGATCTCGACAACCAGACTCTCATGAACAGGGTCGTTGCGATCGACGGCACCGAGTTCACCGGCGGCGCTGCCACCGAGGACGAGCTCGCCGCCATGGCCGCGCTGTCTATCGACTGATATACTGTTTTACGCCCACTCAGGCCGCCGTATGCATTGCGGCGGCCTGTTTTCAACTGACGATGAAGGAGTAAAGTTCAATGTCGAATAAGGCCATAAAACCGCATGGGAAGCTGATCTGGAAGATCCTCTGCGGTCTGTTTTCTGTGCTGCTCGTCGTGACCGTGGTCGGCGAGCCCATCATGAAAAACTACACACGCATCATAGACATGTATACCGGGCACGAGCGCTACATCACTGTCGTGGACGAGGTCGCCGAGGGTGAAGAGAGCGAGCCCATCTACAAGCATGACTTTTACGGCCAGGATAAAAAAGAGGCGGCTGCCAATCAGCAGGCCGCTGCCGAGGCGATCTGCGAGGAGATTGTGGCCTCCGGCGCCGTGCTGCTGCTCAACCGCGACGGCACGCTGCCGCTCGCCGAGGGCAGCAAACTGACGCTGCTTGGCAACGGTTCGTCCCGTTTCGTCTACGGCGGCACCGGCTCCGGCGGCATGGACGCCTCACAGGCCACGAGCCTGAAGGACGCGCTGGAGGCGGATTCCTTCTCGGTGAATCCCACGATGTGGAGCTTTTACCGCGAGGGCGAGGGCAGCAAGTACGGCTGGAAAGAAGCCAGCGGCTCGCTGAATAACTTTATCTTTGACAACGCCGGCTTTGCCGTCAACGAGGTGCCGATGAGCGCCTTTACCGACAAGGAGTGGGACTCCGTCGCCGCTTACGGTGACGCGGCCATCATGGTCGTCAGCCGTGTCTGCGGCGAGGGCAAGGATCTGCCCATCACCGGTGCCTCGGACGCAAACGGCAATGTGCTGTCCATCTCCAATGAGGAGAAAGCCATTCTTTCCAAGCTTGCGGAGCTGAAGGCCGCGGGCGAGCTCAAGCACATCATTCTCCTGCTGAACACCTCCAACGCCGTCGAGCTCGACGTGCTCGATCCCGCGGTGTGCGGCACGGATTATGCGATCGACGCCTGCCTTTGGGTCGGCGGTGTCGGGCAGAGCGGCATCGGGGCCATCGGCGCGCTGCTCAACGGCTCTGTCAACCCCAGCGGACGTCTGGTGGACACCTTCTGCTATGACAACACCAGCTCTCCGGCGATCCAGAACGCCTATGTGACCTCCTATACCAACGCCGCGCAGGCCGGTCTGAGCTTCAACGGCGGCAACAACGAGTATTATACCGTCTACCAGGAGGGCATCTACGTCGGCTATCGCTACTATGAGACCCGCTATGAGGATGTCGTGCTCGGCACCGATAAGGTCGGCGACTACGACTATGCGAAGACCGTCGCCTTCCCCTTCGGCTACGGTCTGAACTACAGCGATCTCAGCTACGGCAAGCTGGCAATGAACGAGAGCGGCGATGTCTTCACCTTCACCGTGGACGTGACCAACCCTTCCGACCGTGACGCCCGCGACGCCGTGCTGATCTACATGCAGAGCCCCTACACCGACTACGACAGACAAAACGGCATCGAGAAGGCCGCTGTCGAGCTTGTCGGCTACACCAAGGTCGATGTTCCCGCCGGAAAGACCGTCAGTGCTGAGGTATCCGTGCCGAAAACGGAGCTGCGCAGCTATGACGCCAACGGCCAGAAGACCTATATTCTTGACGCGGGCAACTACTACTTCTCTGTCGGCAATGGCGCACACGAAGCGCTTAACAACATCCTCAGCAAAAAGGCTGCGGACAGCGACAGCGCCTGGGGCAGCGTCGATCTCGCAAAGCTTGTCGGCAGCGGCGACGCATCCCTTGCCGTGAGTTACAAGGTCTCCGCCCAGGACAACAGCGTCTTTGCCACAGCCGCGACCGGCGCCGCGATCACCAACCAGCTCGACCACGCCGATCTGAACAAGGTGGATGACGACACGAGCAACGATGTCACCTATGTCTCCCGTGCCGACTGGGAGGGTACCATGCCTAAAGCCACGCTCGACGGCAAGTATACAGCCGCCGTGCAGATCGCTGCCAATAAGACGCTGGAGGACAGCCTGAAGACCATTATCGACTCCGAAGGCAAGGGCACCATGCCGACAACCGGCAAGGAGGGCAGTCTGACGCTGGCCCACTTCATCGGTGTACCGCTCGACGGCAGCATCACGCTCAACGGACAGACCTACACCTGGGACGATCTGCTCGACCAGGTGACGATCAAGGAAATGCGCTCGCTGATCGGCAACGCCTACCACTGCACCATGCCGGTCAAGAGTGTCAACAAGCCCTCCACCAAGGACGAGAACGGCCCGCAGGGCATCACCGCAAAGCTGACCGGCGGCGCGGCCTCGACCAGCTACACCTCCGAGGACATGCTGGCCTCCTGCTTTGACGACGAGATCGTCTTCAAAATGGGCGCCTCCATCGGCAACGACTGCCTGATGGCTAACCGTAAAGCCTACAGCGGCATCTACGGCCCCGGCGCCAACATCCACCGCACGCCCTACAGCGGCAGAAATTTCGAGTATTACTCCGAGGATCCCTTCGTCTCCGGTAAGATCTGCGTCGCAGAGACGAACGGCATCCAGAGCAAGGGTGTTTCCGTCTATCTCAAGCACTTTGCCATGAACGACCAGGAGACCGGCCGTGACGGCATCTGTGTTTGGACTAACGAGCAGGCCGCCCGCGAGCTCTACCTGCAGGCCTTCGAGTATCCGATCACCGAGGCTGACGCCCACTGCGTCATGACCTCCTTCAACCGTATGGGCACGATCTGGGCCGGCGGAGACTACAACCTGCTGACCAACATCATGCGCAACGAGTGGAATCTCTTCGGTTTCGCGATCACCGACTTCTCGAACAACAACAACTTCATGGACGTTGTGCAGGGCTTGCTGGCCGGCGGCGATGCCTGGGACTGCAACGATGACGGCAAGTGGGTAGCCAAGCTCGAGAAGTACGAGAACGATCCCCAGGTCGTGACGGCCATGCGCGAGGCTACCAAGCATATCCTGTACGCCGTCGCCAACTCCAACGCGATGAACGACATGTCCGTCAGCAGCCATGAGGAGGAGATCCGGGCTCCCTGGGAGGACTGGATCCGCTACGCCCAGATCGGCACTGGCGCGCTGGCGGCGCTCTTCCTCGTGATCGCGATTCTCGACTCCATCAAAGCAAAGAAAAAGGCCCAGTAAACAAATCTGGGGGGACGGAAGTGATCCGTCCCCCACACGCAAAAACGAAAGGAGAATTGTCATGAAAAAGCTCTTTGCTCTGCTCCTCGCCCTGACCGTAGTGCTGAGTCTCGCCGCCGTTGCCTTTGCCGACGGCCGCACGGCTCCCGAGGACAAGAAGGTCATCACCACCGACGATGTTGTCGGCGCTGAGACCGTGTTCAAAAAATACGACAACAAGTTCTATGACGAGCCCTCCGAGCAGCCCGGCACCGTCGTGCGCGTGGACTACACGACCGACGCCTACGGTACTGAGCAGCCGGGCTGGGTCAATGTCTATCTGCCCTACGGCTATGACGAGAGCGGCGATACGCGCTACAACATCGTCTATTTCTTCCACGGCACCAATGAGACGCAGGACAGCTTCATCGGCAGCGAAAAAGTCAAGAACGCCATCGACAACATGATCGAGGTCGGCGTAGTCGAGCCCTTCATCATGGTCTGCCCCACCTACTATTACGACTATGAGAACCGCGCCATCAACATGACCGCCTTCACGCAGGACGAGCTGCGCAACGACATCATGCCCGCCGTCGAGAGCATCTACCGCACCTACGCCGAGACCGCCGACGAGGCCGGCTTCATCGCCTCGCGCGAGCACCGCGCCTTCTCCGGCTTCTCCCGCGGCTGCTATGCCTGCTGGCACCAGTTCTTCAACAATCTCGACCTGGCCAAGTGGTACATGCCCTTCAGCGCCAACATCAGTGCCGCGGACGAGATGAGCCTTGAGATGCCCGTTGAGGAGCAGCTGCAGATGGTCAAGGACGCGCTCGCCGCACAGAGCGAGTACAAAAACGACTTCTACATCTACGCGGCCTGCGGCGGCAAGCGCGACATGATGTACGATGTGAACGCCGCGCTGATCTCCGCCCTTGTTGCCGACACCGACGATTTCAGCTATGGCACCGACCCGGAAGTGAACAACCTCTATTACAGCATCTCCGGTGAGGTTCACACCACCGAAATGGCCCGCTTCTATCTCTATAACGCTTTCGACGTGGTGTTCAAATAAATCTATCCGTTTGCAATCTGCGAGTCAGCTTCGGCTGACTCGTTTTTTATGTTAGGCTTGTCTCAAAAGTCCGCATGAGAATGCAGCGGAGGCTGTCAGCCTCCCGGCTGCAACGCAGAAATATCTGTAAATCGTTGAGCGGATCCGCACAAATGTCGAATCCACCCAACTTTTCTAAAGGTGATATACGCTGTGGGAGCGACAGATAGCCGCCAGCGCGGTCGCTCTCGTCGTATGAGACAGCCCCGGATTGTTATTCATTTGTATAGCCCATGCCAAAGCCCCGCAGGAACATGATCCGCTGTCCAAATGCAAAGCTGTCATTGAGCGAGGGCAGCGTGACCGGAAGCTTCGCCGTCGGGCTGGAGCTGCGGTCGAAGACCACATAGACGGCGGCCGGGATGTTCGGCATATACACCGTGCCGTATACGGATTGTGAATCATGCGAAGCCGTACCCTCGCCGTAGCAGAGCATGACGGCATCGGCCGTGGGATAGCGCGCCGCGTCGTAGGGCAGGTAGCAGCTCAGCACCGCAGCACGGCCGCCGTCGCGGTGTATCGCGTCGATCAGCGCGTCGATATCAGCCGTGACGGCGCCGCGTCGGCTCCATGGGCTCAGCGCGGAGGTGCTGTCAGCGCGCGAGAGGATCAGCACATTGTCTGCGCCCTCGGCGGCGCTCAGCATGGCGGCGCGGCCCGCGTGCTCATAGCTGAAAGTCTGCACCCAGCAGTCAGCGGCGAGCTTTCCCTCGGCAAGCAGACGGTCCAAAGCCATTTGTACCGAGGTCAGCAGGCTGTCGCGCGGGACAAAAATCACGGTCATCTCGCCCTCGCGGTCGAAGGGCAAGGCGCCGCCGTCATTTTTGACAAGCGTGACGGTCCGCTTCGTGATCTCCCAGGCAAGCGCGCGGTGTGCCTCACAGCCGACGGTCTCACTGACGGTCTGGAGGCGCGATTCCAGATCGCTGCCATCGTAGGCTGAAAGCAGTCCCAGCTTCTGCTTGAGCGTCAGCACACGGCGGACGGCGGCATTGATGCTGTCCATCGAGATTTCGCCGCGCTCGGCCATGGCGGTCACATCGGCAATATAGCGGCGAAAGGCGTTCAGACCGCCGCGGGTGTACGCGTCCATCGGCATCAGGATCAGATCGACGCCGGCGTTGATGGCCAGCCGCGCGGTGTCGAGCGGATCAAAGTTATCGACGATCGCGGCCATGTCCATCGCATCGGTGATGATCACGCCCTCAAAGCCGAGCTTTTCGCGCAGGATGCCGGTCAGGATCGTTTTCGAGAGCGTCGCCGGCAGATAGACCTGTCTGCCGGTGGAAATCGAGCGATAGGTCTCCGTCTCGATATTCGGATACTGAATATGGGCCGTCATGACGCAGTCGGTTCCGGCGGCGACACAGCCGGCAAAGGGGATCAGCTCGCAGCGCTCGAGCTCATCGAGCGTGGCATAGATGCACGGAAAGCCCGTGTGGCTGTCAGTCGCGGTGTTGCCGTGGCCGGGAAAGTGCTTGACGCACGAGGCGGCGCCGCCTGCGTGCAGCCCCTCGATCATCGCCTGGCCATAGCGCGAGACGGTCTCCGCGTCGTCCGAGAAAGCGCGGATGTTGATGATCGGGTTGTCAGGGTTATTGTTCACATCGACAACCGGCGCCATGTCGATATGGAAGCCGACCGCGTGCAGCTCCTCACCCAGCAGCTCGCCCATCATGCGGGCGTCATCCGGCCGGCCGGTCGCGGCCAGTGCCATGTTGCCGGGCGATTTTGTAGCGTTGTAGAGCCGGCAGATGACGCCGCCCTCCTGATCCAGTCCCATCAACAGCTGCCCGACATTACCGCTCCGGGCATTGGCCGCTTGCAGCTGGTCGACCAGGCGCGCAGCCTGGACGCTGTCGTCGCAGGTGTCGCCGTTGAGCAGCGCGCCGCCGAAGCCGTACTCCGCGAGGAAATCGGCGATCTCCGATGGCAGATCGGTAATCGTCACCAGGTTCTCCGGCGCAACCTGATACCACATGGCGTCGGTGGAGCAATAGGATTTGAACGACGGCATCATCAGCTGTGTCAGCTTCTGCTGCGTCGTCATTTCAGCCACAATGGCGTCGATGTCGACCGGATTCCCTGTACTTGTATCAGCATCGGCCAGTGCGCCAGCGCTAAGTGACGCGATCAACACCAACACAAGTACAAGCGTAAGGAATCGTTGGGTATTATATTTCAGATTCATGTCTGCATCTCCTGAAAAAATGCGCTGCGTGTGAAGGAGCCGCCGCTCCCGGCGGCCAGCGGGGAACGTGTATATATTATGCAAAAATCCCAGACAAACACGTATACTGTTACGTAGATGTCGGGGATTCCTGCACGTATTCATATCCTGAATCCGGGCCGCCGAGGAAGCCGGCCCCTATATAGCTGTAATCAATATCTGCGGCGGTGTTTGGGCTTGCGGCGGTCACGGAGAACCTGCGCACCGACAAGAACACCAATGCCGACGACAAACAGCGCGAAAATGGCGATCACACCGGCGCCGGCCCTGGCCTCCTTCACCGGCGTCGCACGCACGGCCGTGTATCCACAGACGCTGCACACGCCCTGCTCCTGTCCCTGCACATACTCTGTAGCAGCTACAGCCTCGGTCCAGACCATAGTATGCGCGGCCTCGCCCTGCCGAAGGCCATCGACCGCATGCCAGTGACTGTTTTCGTCACTCTGCCAGACTGTGGGATCGTCCGTCACTGTCGGGCTCGGCTCGACAGTCGGTACCGGGGTCGCGGCGGGAGTCACAGTCGGGGCAACGGAAGGCGTTGGCGATGGGGTCGGGGCTACTGTCGGTGTCGGTGTCGGTGCCGGCGTGGGCGTCGGTGTTGCCGCAGCCGGGGCATCGCTTATGTTGATCTTAGCCTTGGCGCTGCGGGCCGTGGTACCCGCCACCCCCTCGTATACGCAGACCGCACTCCAGCCGTTCATCGAATACGGCACCTTGCTGATCGTCATTGTCTCGGCGTTTTCGCCGCGAAAAGCCGCCTCGGGAAAACGCTCACGCGCCTGGGCGATATTCAGCGTCTCCTCGTCATCGGGGCTCGTCAGTACCCAGTAGCGCTGATTATAATATCTGGCTGTACAGGCAAAGGAAACCAGGCCGCCGCCCTCGATCGTCTCGCCGGTGGGATCCTTCAGAATGTGAGGGCCGTAGATGATTGCGGTATAGGACTTGGAAATCGTGGCCGTCGTCCGATCGGAGCCGACTGTGACGCTCACAGGCTCGTTGTTCAG
>CACXDT010000028.1 GCA_902766405.1 Oscillospiraceae bacterium | reverse complement strand
TGCGGAAGAGCTCGCTGTCCTCGTTGACCATCTCCGGCTCGATCCACAGGCCGAACTTCATGCCCATGCCGCGGATGCGGTCGGCCAGCTCGCCCATCGTGCAGCCTAACTTTTCGGTGTTCACCGTCCAGTCGCCAAGGCCCGCGTTGTCGTCGTTCCGCGCGCCGAACCAGCCGTCGTCAAGCACCAGCATCTCCACGCCGAGCTCCGCGGCGGTTTTGGCGATGTCGAGGATCTTCTCGCCGGTAAAGTCCATGTTGGTCGCTTCCCAGTTGTTCAGCAGCACCGGACGGCGGCGGTTCTTCCACGGCCCGCGGCAGATGTGCCGGGCCGTCAGCCGGTGGAAGCGCTGGCTCAGGACGGCGAGACCCTCGGCGCTGTACGCCAGCGCGACCTCAGGCGCCTGGAAGCACTCACCGGGCGCGAGCGGATAGTCGAAATGCTCGCTCTGTACGCCCATGACCGCGCGCGTCGTGCCGAACTGATCGCGGGAGACGTTGCACTGGAAGGCGCCGCTGTACAGGAAGCTCATGCCAAGGCACGCGCCGGCCTGCTCGGTCGTCTCCCGGTCGGCCAGGATGACAAAGGGGCTCTGCTGGTGGCTGCTGGTTCCGCGGCGGCTCCCGATCAGGATCTCGCGCTGCCCGATCTCGGCGCGCCCGACGGCGCGCTCGCCGGCGTGCCGCCCGTAGAAGTGCAGCAGCTCCCACTCGCCCGAGACGATATCCAGCGCGGCGCTCTGCGCGGACTGGAGGACGACGGTCTCCCTGCCGCTGTTTTCCACGCGCGCGGCGCGGGTGATCACGTCCAGCTCCGGCAGCACGCCGTACTGCAGCACGACGCGCACGCCGGCGGCCTCGTCCGCGAGCGTGACCTCCAGCGTTTCGGCCTCGATGCCGTCGGCATAGACCGCCGGCAGGCCGGGGAGCGCGTATTTGCCGGGCTTGATCTCGTGGCCGGCATAGCGCAGATCGCAGCCGACCGCGCCGTTTGCCCGGCGCAGGCTGAAGGCCGGCGCGCGGAAGTCGCCGCTGCCCTCGCAGGGGTACTCCATCGGCAGCGTGTCGGCCGAGATGCCGCGCAGCATTCTGGCGTCGTAGGGATTGCCGGAAAAGCCCCTGTCGCGGAAGGAGAGGCACCAGCTCATGTCACCGTGGGCCGTCGGGCCATAGTAGGTGTGCAGCAGCAGCTCGCAGGGGCCGATTTTCATTTGATAGCTCGTATGCAGTGTGTGGAGCGTAATGGTCTTCTCTTGCTCGTTGTAGATGATTGACATATGTTTGACCTCTTATCATGACTGTAATGACTATATGGACGGCGGACAGTGCTTATTGTAGCATCTCCGACTGAAACTGAAAAGAGGAAAATACGTGCTTTTATAAGCATTTTTTCATTCATGCGGCGCCATCTTGACCGGATGTCGCAGACTGGTATATAATCCGGATAGCCTGTTTCGGGGGAGAAATGATATGACTCACATTCTGATTATCATAATATATCTCGCGTTCATCAGTCTCGGTCTGCCGGATTCTCTGCTGGGCGCGGCCTGGCCGACGATGCACGGCGAATTTGGCGTTCCGATCTCGTATGCCGGGGCGGTTTCGATGATCATCGCCGGGGGAACCATCGTCTCCAGCCTGTTCAGCGACCGCCTGACACGCCGGCTCGGCGCCGGGCGGGTCACGGCCATCAGCGTGGCCACGACCGCCGTGGCGCTGTTCGGCTTCTCGGGCGCGCACGCCTACTGGATGCTGCTGCTGTGGGCGGTTCCCTACGGCCTTGGCGCCGGGAGCGTCGACGCGGCGCTGAACAACTATGTGGCGCTGCACTACGCCAGCCGCCATATGAGCTGGCTGCACTGCTTCTGGGGCGTGGGGGCTACCGTCGGCCCGGCCATCATGGGCGCCGCGATCACGGGCGGTCTGCACTGGAACGGCGGCTACCGGATCATCGGCGTCATGCAGCTCGCCCTGACGGCGATCCTCGTGATCAGCCTGCCGCTGTGGAAAACGCGCGCCGACGAGGGAAAAGACGGCAGGAGCGGCCGTGTTCTGACGCTGCGGCAGATCGTCGCCATCCCGGGCGCAAAGGCGGCCATGCTCAGCTTTTTCTGCTACTGCTCGCTCGAGCAGACCGCCGGGCTGTGGGCCAGCACCTTCCTCGTGCTGCGCTGGGGCGTCAGCGCCGAGCAGGCCGCGACGCTCGCGGGCCTGTTTTTCCTCGGCATCACGGCGGGGCGGGCCGCCGGCGGCTTTGCGACCTTCAAGCTGAACGATACGCAGATGGTACAGCTCGGTATGGGTCTCATTCTTGTGGGGCTCCTCCTGCTGCTGCTCCCACTGGGCAGGACGGCGGCGATGGTCGGTTTTGTCGTCGTCGGCGTCGGCTGCGCGCCGGTCTATCCCAGTCTGATCCATGCCACGCCCGATCACTTCGGCGCGGACAGATCCCAGGCCGTCATCGGCGTGCAGATGGCCAGCGCCTATCTCGGCACCTGCCTGATGCCGCCGCTGTTTGGCCTGATCGCGAACGCCCTGTCCGTGTCGCTGCTGCCCCTCTATCTGTCGGTGCTGCTGGTGCTGATGGGGGTCAGCCACGCCGCGCTGCGCCGCAGCGCGGAACGGAAATAGATAGGCGCGTCTCCGGTTAAGGGGGCAACTTTTTGCAATTCTGCAAAAGTTGCCCCCTTCAAACTGTAGACAAACCCTAGAACAGGTAAGAAAAAGACCATAGAGCAGCGGGGGAGCGCGAGGGGGCAAGGCCCACCTCGTGATTCAATCACCGCCAGCAAATGC
>CACXDT010000027.1 GCA_902766405.1 Oscillospiraceae bacterium | reverse complement strand
TCCCAGTACAGGCCGATCTCGGGATAGCCTTCGCGGTGGGCAACGCGTGCCATGGCCAGGTACATGCCGACCTCGCTGCACTCGCCCTCAAAATTGGAGCGCAGACCGGCGATGATCTCTTCCTTCACTTCCTCGGGGACATCGGCGCCGAAGACCTTGCCTACGCCGACAACGTGTTCGGCAGCCCAGTTGCGCTCGGCGGCCATCTCGGTAAAGCGGGAGCCGGGCACCTTGCACTGGGGGCAGAATTCGGGGGGCGTATCGCCCTCATGGACATAACCGCATACGGGGCAGACCCATTTTTTCATACGTATCATCCTCCTCGTTTTAATCTTCACTTCAAATTGCGTATGCTGCCTTTCGACAAGGTCAATATACCACAGCGCGCAAATTTTGTAAAGCAATGTTATCTTAAGTTCTGACTCTCTTTTATTCTACCAGCGCGAGCAGGGCCGGGGCGGCTGCGTCGCCGAAGAGACGGATCGCGGCCAGGGCCTCCTGCAGCGTGTTGCCGCTGCTGCCGACCTCGAGGATCAGCGAGCCGCGGGTGAGATGGGTGTTGTAGCGCTGCGGCACCAGCTCCACCGGACGCATCAGCGTGGGGTGCGCCTTTGTCACGGCCTGCTGCAGCGTCAGCGCCAGACTCAGGTTGTCCCGCCAGTGCGGGTGTTCCAGCCCGCTCTCGTCGGTGCCGACCAGCAGCATCACCTGGCTGGCGACCAGGCCCTCCTCCTCGGCCATGGTCTTATACACCACGTCCCCGCCGCCCAATGCGTCGCGGTGCATATCGATCACGACGGCGATCTCCGGGTGCTCCTTCAAGATGGCCTCGACAGCGGCACCGGAGCGACTGTAGGAGCCGGTGTAGCTCGGGTAATCGTAGACACCGGTGTCGTGCAGGACTGTGAGTCCCGCCGCCTCGAAGCGCGCGGTCAGCTCGTCGCCTACACGGATGATATTGTAATTGGGATCCTCGGTGCGGCAGGTGTCACTGGGCACATAGCGGTCGAGCCCGGCCTGGGTATAGGCCTCACTGGAATGGGTATGGATAATGAGGATCTGGATACCGTCGGCGGGCAGACGGACCGGCGTCCCCGCGTTCAGTATGGCCTCGAGATCCACTTCAAAGCCGGTCTGATTTTTGATCGTGAGGCCGCCGGTGATCGTGGTCTCGAGTACGGCCTCGCTCTCCGGCGGTGAGAGGTGTACACTTTCGGACGCGCCGGGGGCGTCTGTCGGCTCGGACGCGGGGGCAGGCGTCGGCGAGGGCGGCGGAGACTGCGTCTGACTGAGGAAAAGCGGGCGCGCACCGCGGCTGCCCGTCGGCTGCGCAGGCAGCCGCCCGAGCTCCGGATGCTCCGCGCGCCAGGCCTCTACGGCCGCGCGCGAGTGTGGGCTGACGGTCATCCAGACCAGCAGCAGGAACAGCAGGAGAAACGGCAGAAAGGGCAGGAATCGTTTGATGGCGGACACCTCCCGATAATGGAGTGAGGAGTGAGGAGTGAGGAGTGAGGAGTGAGGAGTGGTGGCATCTCCATTATCAACCGTTGGTGCAAGAATATTTGGGCGAATGGCGCCGGGCCGATGCGGGAAGGACTTGCCTCTTGACTGGATATGGAAACCGATGTATTATGTCAATCAGTGTAGGAAAATACAGGGGGAGCGACAAATGAGAAAAACCGTGGCTGCGCTGCTTGTCTGCTGCCTTTTGCTGAGCTTTTCACCGATGGCGATGGCGGAGTCCCTGATCGGGAAGGAGCAGGAGGCCCTGGTCTATATCGACGGCCTTCTGACCTGCCGGGGCTATAACAGCCCGCAGGGAGCCATGCTTCGATTGGAGGATATGTGCAGCTTCTTCGGCGTCGAGGCCGGCGGCAGCTATGATGAAGCGAGCGAGACGGTCAGCATCCTTGGCCGTGGCTTTACGCTGGAGTGCTCGATGAGCAGCAACATTCTGCGCGTAAACGAGCGCTATCTCTACGATACCGAGCACTTTACCGTCGGCCCGAACGGACGCTGCTATTTCCCGCTCAGCACCGTGCAGCGGCTCTTTGGCATGACGGCTGTGGTCTCCAGGGAGGGGCGGCGCATCGACCTTGACAGCAGCGCGGCCTCGCTGCCCGGCGGCGGCGTCAGCTATTACAGCGATACCTTCGGCGCGGACAATGTCTACTGGCTCGAGCGCATCATCAATGCCGAGGCCGGCAGCCAGCCCTTGGAGGGCATGGTTGGCGTGGCCAACGTGGTGCTGAACCGTGTCAATGACCACCGCTATCCCGACAATGTTCACGATGTGATCTTTGACGACAGGATCGCGGTACAGTTTCCGCCGACCGTCGAGGGCACCATCTACCGCGAGCCCAACGAGTGGTCCTGCATCGCGGCCCGTCTCGCGCTGGAGGGCTACAATACCGTGCAGGACGCGATCTTTTTCATCGATCCGGTCAACGCCGTCGACTCCAGTTGGACGGCCGGCTATATATTCATCACGAAGATCGGGATCCATGAGTTCTACAAGTGATGGCAGCCGTTTCGTATTCGTGGTTAGTGATTAGTGGTTAGGTATCAATGTCATAGAAATCTATGTCAGGGGGAGGACAGAGCCATGAGCCTGGAGCGTGTACTGACCGAGGGATTTCAGGAGCTCGGCCTGCCGCTGAGCGACGAGGCGGTGAGACGCTACCGTGTCTACGCCGATTTCCTGACGCAGAAGAACGAGGTCATGAATCTGACGGCCATCGTGGGCGAAGAGAACATCGCCCGGGCGCACTTTCTCGATTGCGCCGCGCTGCTGAAGCTCGAGCCCATGGCCGGCCGGCGCGCAATCGATGTCGGCACGGGGGCCGGTTTTCCGGGACTCGCGCTGAAAATCGCCTGCCCCGAGCTGCAGCTGACGCTGCTGGACAGTCTCGACAAGCGCGTCGGTTTTCTGCGCGAATGCTGCGATAGGCTGGGCTTTTCGGATGTGACCTGCCTCCACGCCCGGGCCGAGGAGGCGCCGGGTGAGCTGAGAGAGAGCTTTGACCTTGCCTTCTCCCGCGCCGTGGCCAGACTCAATCCTCTGTGCGAGCTGTGCCTGCCCTTTGTAAAGCCGGGCGGCTGCATGATCGCGATGAAGGGGCCGGACATCGATTCCGAGCTGCATGGGGCCAGGCAGGCGATCCGCCTTCTTGGCGGCAGCTGGGAGCGGACCGAGACCTACACCGTCCCCGGCACCGATATCACCCACAGCGCGGTGATCGTCCGCAAGACAGGGGAGACCCCGCTGCGTTATCCGCGCCGCTGGGCCCAGATCAAAAAACAGCCTTTATAAAAATAACTGTTCAGTTTAGTCACCGTTAAAGACAGAGAAATAGAAGTAATGTGTGATATAGAATTGATAAAAAAATGGATAACTGTCTGTCTGCTTGCGGCAATGCTCGGCAGCCTGGCGGGGTGTACGCTCCGGCATAACCTGGTGACCGAACCGATTCAGCTCTGGTATGTGGTGGGTGACCCCTTTGCCGACATCATGGAGCAGCTGGCCGAGGAGTATAACGCGACTGACCCCGCGGTACCCGTCCGCACACAGGGCTTCGACAGCGAGAGCGAGCTCGGCCGCAGCCTGGACTCGGCCCGCCCGGAGCTGTTGCTGTGTGATCAGCGGAGGGCGTTCACGCTCTATGACCAGGGGAAACTGAAATCGCTGGACTTCCATGGCAGACCGCCGCAGTACGCGCCGCTCTTCGAGGGCCTGTCCGGCTGCATCGGCACAGCCTATTTTCCGCTCGGGGCCGAGGTTCCGGTACTGGCGATCGCAGCCAATATGCCGGAGAGCATCCGCACAGATACGCTCGAGCAGCTGCTGCTGAGCGCGACGGATGCGGCCGAGCAGACCGGGAACGCACAGTTTGGCACAGACTCGTTTGCCACGCTGTTTGCCAACGCCATGGCACAGACCGGCACCGTGTTTGCCGGTGTCCGCGCGGAGGATGTTCAGCAGGCGAGCTTTGTGCGTCTTTATAATCTGCTGGCCGGCTGTGCCTATCAGGGGGGCGTGTGGCTGAAGAGGGGAGACACCGTCTCGCTGCTGCGCAGCGGGCAGATCGCCTGCGCGATCTGTATGTCCACAACGCTCAAGGATGTCGCTGACCTTCGTCTTGAGCCGGTGCCGGTGTTTGGCGACGGGGAACGGCTCTGCCTCGGTGAGTGTCAGGGCCTGGCTGTGACAGCGGCGTTTGACGGCGGGCTTCGCGGCGCGGCGGCGTTTGTCACCTGGCTCTCCACGTCGGATGTCGCAGTCGAAACGTCCCTGAAGGCCGGACTGCTGCCGGCCGCCGCTGTCGAGGGCGAACTGTCGGACGCGCCGCTGCGGCAGATGGTTACAAAGTTAGAGGGCTATCATCTCTATCTGCCCGAGAGCAACAGCGGCTATCTGCTCAACGGCACGGCGTTTGACGCAAGGGTGCGCTCGCTGCTTGCGCTTCTGCACGAAATGTGATATAGTTACGCCGTAATAACCGCTCAGTTCATCAGATGCGGACTGTGCGGCACCGCTGCCATTTTTGATAATAGGGAGGTTTTCCCCGTGGAAGGATACCGTATTTTAGAGGTCAAACAGAGCGTGTTTGACAACAACAACCGCGCGGCCGACGCACTGCGTGAAGAGCTGAAAAAGGACCGCACGTTTCTGCTGAACCTGATGAGCTCGCCCGGCTCGGGCAAGACGACCACGCTGCGCCGCACGATTGCCGCGCTGAAGGACGAGTTCCGGATCGGCGTTATGGAGGCCGACATCGACTCCGATGTCGACGCCGCCACGATCGGGCAGACCGGCGTCAAGGTCATCCAGCTCCACACCGGCGGCATGTGCCATCTGGACGCCGGTATGACCCGGCAGGGCCTGGACGGGCTTGGTGTCGGGGATGTGGATCTCGCGATCCTCGAGAATATCGGCAATCTTGTATGCCCGGCCGAGTTCGACACCGGCGCGGTGAAGAACGCCACGATCCTCTCGGTGCCCGAGGGACACGACAAGCCCCTGAAATACCCCTTGATGTACACCGTATGCGACGCGCTTGTCATCAATAAGATCGACGTGCTGCCGTACTTCGACTTTGACATGGAAAAGGTCGTCGAGTACGCGCGGATGCGCAACCCTAAAATCGAGATTTTTCCGATCTCCGCCAAGACCGGCGAGGGCGTGGACGCCTGGGTCGACTGGCTGCGGCGGCAGACAAACGCGTTTATCGGCAAGTAATTGTTTCATTTTTATATGTTGAAGAGGCTGTAGCAAAACGACTTTTTGCAATGACACAGTCATTTAGCCGTAGAGGAGGCCCTTGCCCCTCCCGGCGGTACACGATTATTGTTTGAAGGCGATGTACGGCGCAATCGCAGCATTTTGCGTTTGCGCCGTACATTTTTGCCATTTATACACTTATGCGCGCGGGCGATACAAGCCCTCCCTTACGCTATACTTCGATTGCCTTCGTATTTTCCGGTTTGCTACAGTCTCTTCCATATAATAACTTTTCTGAATTAAAAACAGCAGAAAGCGCGAAAGCAGGTATCAAAAAGTTGTAAGTTGTGAGCCGATTAACAGCCATGGAGACTATAAAGCGCGTCAACCCTATGAGGAGCTTGTGCTCACCGCCATTCCGCTGTGGGGGATGAGGTTCTCAGGATAACCGATAAGGGAGAGAACTGTACCTCGGCACGAAGTACACAGAAGCCCACTACGCTTTGAAGAAGCTGGAACAGGGCGGACGGATCAGACTGGAGAAAAAGGGCTGGGGCGCAGCGTGAGAGACAGCCACTCGACGCTGAGATCAGTTAACATAACACAGGTGTGCGAGAGACTGGAGGGGAGCTTTCGGGCTCCCCGATTATTTTGTTTTTCAGTATAATTCCGCATGTGTGAGACTGCCGAAACTGGTTGACGCTGTTCATGTTTTTTTTAGCATTCGGAAACGAAGAAAACGTTGATAAATCAGGAGTCTTGAGGTATAATTGTAAATGGAATTTTATACCTCGGCGTTAAGGAAAGTTCGTTGAATCCATAGATTAACAATAACAATTATAATATATAACCATAACGCAAAGATAAACTCTAAAACTCAGAAAAACACATTACCCTTTGGCGGAAATTGATGTCTTTCCTGTGCTATGTACGAGTAAAGCTTAAACAAGTATGGATGGAAGGTATTTGATTAATAACAAGAGTATAAAGAAAAATTATATATACAATCTGTCATATCAGATTTTATCACTGATAACCCCGCTAATTACTGCTCCTTACCTTGCACGCATGTTGGGCGCAGATGGTGTCGGAACAGTCAGCTTTGCAGAATCTATTGTATCGTATTTCACGCTATTTGCCACCTTAGGGATAACAATATATGGTCAACGTGAAATCTCTTATGTTCAGGATGATAAAAAGAAGAGATCTCGGGTTTTCTGGGAAACGAAGGCGCTGCAGGTTATAGTGGGAGTTTTAGTCCTTCTAGTATATATTCCATTTTCCTTTCTTCAAGAAAATAGGTCATTATACCTTATTCTGATAATTAAACTGATAGCTGTCATGGTTGATGCTGTATGGCTTTTTCAGGGAATGGAAGAATATGGTAAAATAGTAAGCAGAAATCTTTTTTCAAACTGATCGGGATTGTATATATATTCATAGCAGTAAAAACCAAAGATGATATCAATAAATATGATATCCAACAGACTGGCGAGTGTGCGGCAATCTATCATTATCTCGCCTTTGAAAAACCATGGGTAGAGAACAATTGCTGCCCGCTATCGGAACTCTGGGAGTCTTATCTGGAACGCTCCCCTTGGCAGGGAGCCAAAAAAACTGTGCTGAAGCGAGTTACGGTCTCGATCCGAATCCAAAGGTTTGTAAACAAGCATTCATGTACCGCAGCAAAGAGAGCGCTGCATTTGAGCTACCAGATCAGCACGCTTCCTGCCCTGCGCTGGCTCACTCGGATTTGAAAACAGAGAAAGAAGAGGAAAAAGTGAGTATGACAGTTGGAAACTTCACCTTCCTTGAAACCGAGATTGAGGGTGTGTTTATCATAGAATCGAAAACATAAGGCGACAGCCGGGGCTACTTCATGGAAACCTACAAGAAGGCCGACCTTGATGCTGCCGGTCTGCGTTACGATTTCGTACAGGACAACCAGTCCGCGTCTCGGAAGGGCGTTCTCCGGGGCCTGCATTTTCAGAAGGACCATCCCCAGGCCAAGCTTGTTCGGGTTTTCTCCGGGGAAGTGTTCGATGTAGCCGTAGATTTGCGCAAGGGCAGCAAAACCTACGGGAAATGGGTTGGCACCTGCCTCAGCGCGGAGAACAGGCGGCAGCTTTTGATCCCCCGGGGCTTTGCCCACGGATTCCTTGTGCTGAGCAATTTCGCCGAGTTCACCTACAAATGTGACGAGGTCTATCATCCGGAGGACGAGGGCGGCATCGCATGGAATGACCCTGACATTGCCGTAGTCTGGCCTGATGTTGGGCAAATCATCTTGAGCGATAAGGACAAAAAGAACCCCACGCTGGCAGAGTGCCAGGTGGAGTTTCAAGTGTGAATATATGGCAGAAGATAAGCCAAAGATTTCTATTTTGATGGCTGTTTACGAGCCGCAGATAGACTGGCTGAAGGAACAGCTGATGTCATTGAATGCCCAGACCTATCCGAATCTCAGACTATATGTGCGGGACGATTGTTCACCCACTGTGCCGTTCGAGACGGTAAAGGCGCTTGTTGAACAATGCATCACGGCCTTTCCGTTTACCATTGAGCGCAACGGGCGAAACCTTGGTTCCAACAAGACCTTCGAGCGCCTGACCATGGAGGCAGAGGGCGATTACTTTGCATACTGCGACCAGGACGATATATGGATGCCGGAAAAGCTCAGTGTGTCCGAGGCGCAGATCGGTTCTGCGGGACTGCTTTGCGGGGATGTGATCCCCATCGATGCAAATGGCAGGAAGCTGGCAGGCAGTATCACAAAGCTCCGACCGAGGATCGTTTTCAAGGAGGGCGCCGGTCTTGACGGGAGTCTGATTTACCGGAACTTTGTCATTGGCTGTACCATGCTGATTCGAAGTGACATCGCCAAAGCTGCTGTGCCCTTTGCGCAAAGCATGGTGCATGACCACTATCTTGCGTGGTTTTGCGCGCAGGAAAACGAAATTGCCGTGGCAAAACAGCCGCTTTTATACTACAGGCAGCATGAGGGAAATCAGACAGGAGTTTTAACGAATGTCGTAACAAAACAAGACTATCTCGATTATCATTTGGGAGAGTTCCTATCCCGTATCTCTGAATTGTCGGAACGGTCGGATAGCGAGGCGCTGCATCAGGCCGCGGCATGGGCTCGAGCACGCTGCGACAATGCAGCAAGAAAAAGGGGCGCCGTAAGAAGACTATGGGCCATGCGGTGTGTGAATATAACTACAACTCTTTTTGAAATCGTTGGATTGAGACTTCCTGAACCGTTGTTCCAATGGGCGATCAGACTGATCCGCTCGGGAAAACTGTGAGGTAATCGTCATGAAAATTTTGGTGACCGGCGCGACGGGACAGTTGGGCCATGATGTCTGTCGTGTCCTTTTGCAGCGCGGTATCAGACATTTTGGCGCGAGCACGGCTGATTTTGATATAGCAAGCAAGGAATCGACGCAAGCATTTCTTGTAAACTATCAGCCGGATGCAGTCATTCACTGCGCGGCGTACACAAAGGTTGATCTCGCAGAAGACGAGCCAGAGCGTAGCATGCGCGTCAATGCGGACGGCACGCGAAACGTCGCCGAAACGTGCCGGGAGCTCGGCGCGAAGCTGCTCTATGTCTCCACGGACTACGTCTTTCCCGGCACAGGGGAAACGCCCTGGGAGACCGACGACGCGACCGGCCCGCTGAATGTCTACGGCAAAAGCAAGCTGGCGGGCGAAGATGCCGTGCGGAAACTGGTCGAAAAGCATTTCATCGTCCGCACCTCCTGGGT
>CACXDT010000026.1 GCA_902766405.1 Oscillospiraceae bacterium | reverse complement strand
CACCCTTGGACTCCAGGAACTCGGCGTTGATGGGCCAGAGGATGGAGTAGGTGGTCATGCCGTCGAAGTAGCCGCAGGGGCCGGTCAGCGTATAGGTCAGGGTGTTGCCGTCAGCCTTGATGCCGACATCTTCCCAGGCGCCGGTGCCCTCGGAGTACTCGCGCAGGCCGACAATCAGATCGGCGACGAGGCTCAGGGTCTCGGACTTGGAATCGGCCGCGTGCTTCAGACCGGTGACGAAGTCTTCCGCCGTGACAGCGTCGTACTCTTCGCCCTCGTTGGTGGACCAGACAGCGTCGTCACGGATGGTGAAGGTCCAGACGGAGGCGTCCTCGTTGGCGCTCCACTCGGAAGCCATGCCGCCGATCAGGGTGCCGTGGGGATCCTGGGTCAGCAGGCCCTCGATGAAGTTCGAGGTGTAGTCACCGTTGGAGGACTTGTTGTTGTAAACATAGTCCAAGGTGGTGATGTCGAAGTTGTCGATCATGGAATAGGTGTCCGGTCCTTCATAGGCATCATCCGCTGCAAAAGCGGCGCCGGCCAGAGAGAAGACCATAACCAGAGCCATAACCGTTGCGAGAAGCTTGGAAAGATTCTTGCTCATGTTTCTTGTTCCTCCTGTTTGAATTTTATTACACGCACACTGTGGAAAACAATGTGCGGATAATAACAAGGTATCCTCTTTTCTGACAAAGTGTTTTCCGTTTTCAGCCGCGCTCCCCAGATTTTGCCGGGTAAAACGTGCCAAAATCGGATATGTTGCACAAAACCAAAACACTGTCTTTGTGCACATTGTTCAGATGATCAATTTATGCTCTATATCCTATCATAGTTTGCCCGAAAGTTCAAGTCTTTTTCTATTGAAATTGGCAAAGTGTGAAAAAATAGTCGGGTACTGCGATCTGTTTCTTGCGTAACGGCGTATGATTATGCTAAAATAAGCAAAATACAAAAATAGTGTACAGAATTGCGGGGGGTTCAGTCATGATCCAGCCAAACGATGTCAATCACGTGGAAGCCAGAGACTGGGAGAGCTTCAAGCAGAAGGCGCTCGCGGACGAGCTCTACTATCAGGGCCCCGGCGACCTGCTGGACACGCCGGAGGGGCGCTCGAAGTTCTGCCGTCTCAACGAGAGCGGCATGTTCCGCAAGCAGGACGCGGAATACCCCGGCTACAATATCTATGTCTTCAACAACCGCGGCGAGGGCATGGTCGTCAAGCGCCGCAGCCGCGTCGACCCGAGTCTGATGGAGGATGTGGAGTACAACGCCGACGGGCTTGAGATCTCGCGCTCGTACGAGCCGGCGTAGGCGGCATAGAGCAAAACATTCTTTGATGTTGCCTTAGCTGCGGTGAAAGGGACTTTTTCTTTTCTTTGATTTGTGCTATACTCTGCGTACGCGAAAGAGCAAAGTGTGAGGTGTTATCCATGTTCATTTGCAGCAAGGTCGTCCGTCGGGAAGAACTCTCTGCTCTCGCCGAAAACGGGTTTGGAGACATGATCAAGGGTGTTGTCGATATCAAACGCGGGCTGCTTGCCCTGGATGCTGATTTGCATGCGGATCTGGAGGCGCTGCTTCTTGATTCCGGTTCAGCACAGAACGATTTGTGGGGCATCAACCTTTATCCCGATGAGGATGAGGACTTCATTGAATTCGACTCGCTCATCAACATTCGCCCGCGGTCTGGAAATCGAAGCCGCGGTGTCGATGACCCGGCGATTCGTTCCCGTATTGTGGAGATCGTTGCAAAATGGACAGAAACCTGATTCAACACAAAGAGCTGGCCGAGAGCGGACGCTGGCAGGAACTGCCGTTTGCTCAACAAATGGCTAACATCGGAAGCGAAGTCTTCCGCGCGGGGAAATGGAAGATGAAAGGAAAAACGGACCGCTGTCTTTCCGCTTCAGACCGTGCGTTGGAGCTGCTGGATTTCACAGTCGAGTGTAAAGAGCGGTCTTCTCAAGGCCGCCGCGAGCTGCTCCGGTTAAGAGAAATACTGTGCGACTATTTCTACGGTGAGAATCAGTTCCATTCCAGTCCTGAGATACTGAACAAATACTTTGACCCGTTCTCTCTGAAAGCGTCCAGACAACGATCCGATTACTGAATGATCCCATAAACGGAATAGGCTGACAGTTTCTGAAATCACCGGTTTCAAGCAGAAACCAGGCACTGTTGAAACGATACTATCCATACATCCCCGTGAATAGAAATCTCCGGCAAAAACGGCATCTGATGCGCGAATTTGCCGGAGATTGCTGCTATTTTCAGGCTTTCCCGCCGGGACGCCGAGGGCGGCGTCCCCTACGGTCTGAACCGACTCTATTTTACAGTTCCCTTGCTGATACGCAGTTTATACGATTGCGCCCGCGCTTACTTGATATTCCCGAACAGGCCGCGGATGATGTCCCGGGCACCGGTGCGCATCACGGTGTTGAGCGCGTTGGAGGCGGCCCGCTTGGCCATCGTCGCAGTCGAGACTTTTTTGCCGCCGGCGACGGAGTTGACGATGTTGGTCGTCACCGAGCCCGCGAGCGAGCTTGCGGCGTTTTTGGCTGCCCGCTCCCAAGTCTGACGCTTGGCGGCCTCGGCCTTTTCGGCGGCCTTCGCGGCCGCGGCTTCTTCCTTCGCTCGCTGCTTTTCGGCGGCAATGGCCTCGCGCTCGGCGGCTTTGGCGGCAGCGGCGGCTTCCCGCTCGGCGGCTTTGGCGGCCGCGGCCTCTTCCTTGAGACGCTGCTTCTCAGCAGCCGCTTCCTCGCGCTCGGCGGCCTTCGCGGCCGCGGCTTCTTCCTTCGCTCGCTGCTTTTCGGCAGCCTCGGCAGCGGCGGCGGCCGCGCGCTCGACCTCTAACTGCAGCGAGGCGGCCTGGATGATCTCGTAAGCCGATTCGCTGTCCACACTCTCGCGGTATTTCAGGTCGAACTCGTCGGCGGCAATACGGCGCTGCACCTCGGCGCCATCGGCCGGGCCCATCAGGCTCTGCGGCGGCAGGATGCTCGCGCGCTCGACCATGCCGGGGATGCCGCTCGCGTCCAGGAAGCTGACCAGCGCCTCGCCCACGCCGAGCGCCATCAGCGTCTCCTGTGTGTCGAAGGCCGGGTTCGTACGGAAGGCGTTGGCCGCGGCGCGAACCGCCTTCATCTCGGCCGGGGTATAGGCGCGCAGGGCGTGCTGCACGCGGTTGGAGAGCTGGGCCAGCACCTCGTCGGGGATATCGGAGGGGTTCTGGCTGACGAAATAGACGCCGACGCCCTTCGAGCGGATCAGCTTGACGACCTGGACGATCTTCTGCACCAGAACCTTCTTGGCACCGGTGAAGAGCAGATGCGCCTCGTCGAAGAAGAAAATCATGCGGGGCTTGTCAAGATCGCCGACCTCGGGCAGCTTCTCCTGCAGCTCCGAGAGCATCCACAGCAGGAAGGTCGCATAGACCGTCGGGCTCGTGATCAGGCGCTGGGACGAGAGGATATTGATGTACCCGCGCCCGTCGAGATCGGTGCGCATCCAGTCGCGGATGTCGAGCCCCGGCTCACCGAAGAAGTCCTGGCTGTTCTCGCTCTCAAAGGTGAGCAGCGCGCGCTGGATCGCGCCGATGCTGGCGGCCGAGACGTTGCCGTAGAGCGTGGTAAACTCGGCGCGGTTGTCGCCGACGTATTGGAGCATGGCGCGCAGATCCTTCATGTCGAGCAGCTTGAGCGCGTGCTCGTCGGCCACCTTGAAGACGATATTCAGCACGCCCTCCTGGATCTCGGTGAGATTCAGAAGCCGGGCGAGCATCTGCGGCCCCATGTCGGACACGGTCACACGCACGGGGATGCCGTTCTCGCCGAAAATATCCCAGAAGCGGGTCGGATAGCCCTTGAATGTAAAGCCCTCCAGGCCAAAGCGTTCAATTCGCCCCCGCATATCCTCGCTGTCCGCACCGGGGACGCACATGCCGCTCAGATCGCCCTTGACATCCGAGAGGAACACGGGCACGCCCATGTCGGAAAACGATTCGGCCATCACCTTCATCGTGACGGTCTTGCCCGTGCCGGTCGCGCCGGCGATCAGACCGTGGCGGTTCGCCATCTGCGGCAGCAGACAGAGCTCTCTGTCCGCCCGGGCGAGATACAGTTTTTGTTCTTTAACCATGGTACAGACCTCCCTGACTGAATGATTGCAGTGTTCTGTACCGAAAATAATAGCATATTTTATTTCTGAGTACAACCGCAAATTCTCATTAACAAACTGTAAACCCTACAGTTTTTTTGACATCTTTCGGCAATTGCCCGTTGAGGAACGGTTCAGATTATGATATTATACATACATAATAGATGAAAAGCTCCGTCCAATCCGTTAAAGTGAGTGATCTGTCATGAAACAGCGCGTCCAATCCGCCGTCATCCTGCTGGTGATCACGGTTCTCTGCATCTCCCTGTCCGAGATCACCCGTATCCTCTTTTTCGCCGCCGCCGGCGTGCTCTGCTCGTACGAGCTCAGCCGCGGCGTCGAAAAGCTCAAAATCTACTGCTGTGCCTGGGTCATGTATACCCACATGACTCTGCAGGCGATCCTCGCGCTGGTGCACGCGCCCAGTGAATACTGCATCGCCGCGCTGACGCTCTCGATCTTCCTGGCGGGCTTTTCCGGCGTGCTGCACCCGAGAGTGTCCGGCCGCGGCGCCATGTTCACGCTGGCGGGCGTGGCCTATCCGGGCTTCCTGTTCGCGATTTTGATGCGCATTGCCGCCTCGGACTACTGGCTCGAGACACTTGTGGTCGCCACCGCCGCCACCTGGCTCTGCGACACCTTCGCCCTCCTGGGGGGCCGGCGCTTCGGGCGGCATCTGCTGGCCCCGCGCGTCTCCCCCAAAAAGACCGTCGAGGGCGCGCTCTGCGGCGCGGTCTCGTCGATCCCCGTGGGCATCGCGCTGTATTTCGTCTTCCCGCATATCCCGCTGTGGGTCATGCTCGTCACCTGTGTCCTCGCCTCGTCGATGGGGCAGATGGGCGACCTCGTCGAAAGCCTTGTCAAGCGCATGCTGGGGCTGAAGGATTTCTCCAACCTGATCCCCGGCCACGGCGGCATGTTCGACCGCGCCGACAGCCTGCTCTTCTCGATCCCCACGGCCTTCCTGTGCCTGGATCTGTGCGTATATTTTCATCTGATGTGATACCCGTGCGTAAACGGTCTTATTTGTGCAGAAGGGGCTGTAGCAAAACACAATTTTCACACGATAAATCTGCGTTGAGCGTAGGGGCCGACGCCCTCGGCGGCCCGCGCTGTACAACTTAAAAACATGCAGAAATCCCTGGCAAAAGCGCACAAATGTGGCGAATTTGCCGGGAATACCTGCAATTATTTAGATTCCACTGCCGGGCCCGGCCACAGGCTGGGCGTCGGCCCCTACGGAAATCTGGGGATTTTTACAAAATAATGGGGCTGTGAAAAAAGTCCATTCCGGCCGTAGGGGCGGCAACCTGCCGCCCGTGCGGCTCAATCTATTATATTTGTGAATAAGTTG
>CACXDT010000025.1 GCA_902766405.1 Oscillospiraceae bacterium | reverse complement strand
GATGCACTTCTGGCAGGTGCAGACGCGGTGGCGCGGCGGCTCCTGCTCACCCTTGAAATAGGGCTTCATCGGGGCCATGCCCGAGTTGATCAGCAGAAGGCTGGCGTCGTTCTGCGGGATCAGCGAAAAACTCGGCAGGCGGAGGTGCCCTTTGGTCTCAAAAAAGTGCAGGAACATCTCTCTCAGTTGGTTTACTCCGTACTTTTCCATGTGTTTTCCTCTCATTTCTGATAAAAAAGATACCTCCGCCCCCGGACAGGGGCGAAGGCTCGTTCGCGGTACCACCCTGATTTGCCGCAGAAAGCGGCCTCTCAGTCCCCGTAACGCAGGGCTGCGTCCCACTTTATCGCGGGAAGGCTCAGAAGTGGCTGCCGGATTCTGACACAGGACCTCGCACCAAACAGTCCCTCTCTGCAATGGCAGGATTCCGGCTCGTTTCCTCAACGCCGTAAGCATATGACCAGATTAATATACCATTTCCGCGGATTTTGTCAAGTGCGATTTTTCCGAACAATCGCGTTTTTCGGCGCAGTACAGGGCAAACGCATGGTAAAGGGCATCATGGCCCGGCGGGTATCTTCGATCTCAACACCGTCGGCATCAAAAATGTGCTCCGCGGTAAAGGCCATGGGCTTGCCCTCCGGCCGCAGCAGCTCGAGCGTGTCGCCCCGGCTGAATTTGCCCCGCTGCGTCAGATGGGCAAACCCGTTTTGATCACAGCTCTCGACCACAGCCATCACATCGGATGTGCTTTCATAGCTGCTCTCGCCGTAGACCTGGCCGGGCTCACCGAAGTAGAAGCCTGTGGAATAGGGCCTGTGGCTGAGCTTTTCGGTCTCCTCGACCCAGGCAGGATCCAGCGGCTCGCCGGAGAGCGCCTCGTCGAGCGCGTGGCGGTAGGCGTTGGTGACGACCGCCGTATAATAGGCGGATTTCATCCGCCCCTCGATCTTCAGGCTGGAGACACCGCTCTCCAGCAGCTCGGGGATATGTTCGATCATGCGCATATCGCGCGAGTTCATAATGTGTGTGCCGCCGTCCTCGCTGATCTCGAAATACTGTCCGGGGCGCTTCTCCTCCACCAGATGGTACTTCCAGCGGCAGGGCTGGGCGCACTGGCCGCGGTTGGCGTCGCGGCCGGTCAGATAATTCGACAGCAGGCAGCGCCCGGAGAACGAGACGCACATGGCGCCGTGGACGAAGGCCTCGAGCTTCAGCTCCGGCGGGGTATTATTTCGGATCTCGCGGATCTCACTGAGCGGCGTCTCCCGCGCGAGGACAACGGTGTCGGCGCCCATCCGGTACAGCTCGTTGGCTGTCGCGCTGTTAATCACGCCGAGCTGCGTGCTGACGTGCTTTTTCACGCGCGGCGCGAACTGCCTCGCCAGCGCAAAGACGCCGAGATCGGCAATGATCAGCGCGTCGACGCCGATCTCCTGCAGGAAGCCGAGATACTCCGGCAGTGCGGCAAGCTCGTGCTCGCGCGGAAGCGTGTTGCAGGTCACGTGGAGCTGCTTACCGGCGCTGTGGCAGAGCTTTGCCGCATCGGCCAGCGCGTCGCGGCTGAAATTGCAGGAGGAGGCGCGCATGCCGTAGGCCTCCCCCGCCAGATACACCGCGTCCGCGCCGTAGAGGAGCGCCATCTCGAGGCGCTCCCTGTCTCCGGCCGGGGCGAGCAGGATCGGTTTACTGTCCATAGCTCTGTGTGGCGACAAAGGCGTTGAACTCAGCCGCGTTCGTGAAGAAGCGGTGCTGACCGGTGGCCTCGTCCAAGGTGAAGTAGTATTCTCCGGTGGTGTCGGGGTTCAGGGCGGCCCGGATCGCGTCGAGACCCGGATTGCAGATCGGCGTGGGCGGCAGGCCGGGATAGCGCATCGTGTTGTACGGGCTGTCGGTATTGAGCATCTCCGTCGTCGTCGGGCCGTCGTGGTCGGGATAGAGATACAGCAGCGAGGATTCCAGGCCGAGCGACATACCGGCGTTGAGACGGTTATAGATGACCGCGGCAATGCGCGTGCGCTCGTCCACACCGTTTGCTGTATCAACAGCCGCCTCCTTCTCGATCAGCGACGCCACCGTCAGCACCTGCTGGATCGTCATCCCCCTGGCGTCGGCCGCGGCCTGCAGATCGGCATCCCAGACATAGTGGAACTGTGTCAAAAACTTGTTGATCGTACTCGAGGCCTGCATGCCCACATAGAACTCGTAGGTCTCCGGGAACAGATAGCCCTCGAGACGCACGGCATCTCCGGGCTCGACGCCCTCGAGGAAGCTGTAGTTATACTGGTAGGACGCGGCGGCATTCATCAGATCCGACACCTTGCAGACGCCGTTCTCCTCAAGGCGCTCAAACATCTGGCGCATGGTGAAGCCCTCGGGCAGCGTGACGAGAACCGTCTCGCTGGCACCGGCGCCGACACGCATGTGGTTGACAAGCGCGCGGTAGTCGTAGCTCGATCGGAGCTCATAGCTGCCGGGGTCGATTTTGCCCTCGGCGTTCGTCATTCGGCAGAAGGTGGTGAACAGCCACTTATACTCGATCAGGCCGGCCTCCTTCAAGGCCGAGGCGACATAGTCGATATTGGCAACGGTCACGCGCTCAGTTCCGGTCTGATTGCCGTCCTTGTCAACGGTAGCCACGGTTTTTGTCTCAAACGTGGACGCGGGCAGCGTGACGGTTGCGGTAAAGGTCTCTTTATTGAGCGCAAGTGTGTCGCTGGCCGCCATCCAGGCGAGCGCGGCAAACACGACGCTGACGCAGACGACGAACACAAAATACATCAGTCCGCCGAGACAGCCCGAGCGATACTCACGGCTGCTGCGCACAGGACTGAAATCACGCTCGGACATCCTGTCGCCGACATAGTTGGTCTCGTCCTCGTGCGACTCGGCGAGCAGGAGCTCATCCTCCCTGCGCTGCTGTGCTCTCCGCGCGGAGCGCTTATCATCGGCAGCCTTATCACGCTTCGGTCGGTTCCCCTGCGAAGACGCGCGCTGCCTGCCGGTTTTGTTCTGTTCTTCTGACATGTTCTGGCCTCCTTGTTCTCTGGCCTTCCGGATGCACCCATTCCCTGCCGTCTACATAGGATGGCATGAACAGCGGATCCCCCATCGGGATACCGACTGCAGGCGCTGTATTGACTGGAATACGGTCGCCGCCGAGACCGCCGCCTGCCGCGCCGGGCGGCGGTGGGATCAATCTGACCGCGCGGAGAAAGGAACCACCATGTTCTGCAACAACTCCTGTAACAACGGCATCTGGCTGATCATCCTGATCATCATCCTCTTCGGCTGGGGCGGCAACGGTATGGGCTGCGGCTGCAACAACTGCGGTTGTGACAACAACTGCGGCTGCAACAACGGCTGCTGCTGAACCTGTATTCGGGGTCTCTTCGGAGACCCCATTTTCATTCTCTTCTTCCATGAAACGATGAAAAACCGTTTCATGGAAGATTGGTATTATAATGCTGCACGGATCAGGCGGTAGAGCTCCTCGCTCTTCTCCTCGGCCGTGCGCTCCACACCGTCCTTCTGACAGGCGATGCGCGACCAACCGTAGAAGTCCGCGGCGCGCTCCGCCGTGCGAAGGCAGCGGCGCAGATAGTCCGTATCCTGCTCGTGGATGTCGGCGTGGGTGTTGGTCTGCTGCTCGCGTGTGCGCATACGCCGCAGGGATGTCTCGATATCCACATCAAGATAAACGACAAGATCGGGCTTTGGCAGCCCCATTTTATCATATTCGAGATCGCTGAGCCAGGCGAAAAAGGCGGGCAGCTCGTCAGCCGGGAGCTTGCAGCCCTGATGAACCGCGTTCGAGGTCGTATAGCGGTCAGACACGATCAGGCCGCCGTTTTGGTACAGCTTTCCCCAATCGTCGCGATAGGAGGCAAAACGGTCCACCGCGTAGAAGGTCGAGGCCGTGTAGGCGTTGACATCGTCCGGGTGCGAGCCGAAGGCCCCGTTCAGATACAGCCGGATCAGCGCGCTGCTCTCTTTATCATAGCGAGGGAACACGATATGATTATAGTCGATGCCGTCCTCGCGGAGCTTTTCGCACAGCATGCGGTACTGGGTGGATTTCCCACTGCCGTCGATTCCCTCCAAAACGATCAGTTTTCCCGTTTTCAAGCCTGGTTTCCTCCCGTATTCTTATCTTAGCCGCCGTCAGTAACAAAAGCGGAAGCTTGATCATACGCTTGATTCGCCAGGGCTCACAGATGAGCCGGTACAGCCACTCCAGCCCCGCGCGCCGCAGAACAGCCGGCGCGCGCCGTTTTTGCCCGGCAAAGACATCCAGGGCCCCGCCGAGCCCAATGCCAAGTCCGAAGAACAGTCGGCGTGCATGCTCGTCCAGCCATTTTTCCTGTCTGGGACTGCCCATACAGACCAGCAGCAGCGCCGGACAGACCGCGTTGATCTCGCGAAGCACAGTTCCCTCTTCGGCTTTGCTGAAATACCCGTCATGAATCCCAGCTACACAAAGCCCCGGATACTGCGTCTTTAGCTGCCGCGCAGCCAATTCGCCAATGCCGGGCTTTGCCCCCAGCAGATACACACTCCCGCCGGTCCTGGCAAGCCGAGCCATAACAGCACCGGCCAGGTCAATACCCGGCACGCGGTGCCTGAGCGGCTTACCGAGGATCCATGAGGCGAAGAGAGCACCGACGCCGTCCGCCACTGTGAGGTCGGCGCGCTGCAGAATAACCCGCAGTTTTTTGTCGTGCTGCGCCGCCAGCAGAATCTCTGCGTTGGGCGTGACCGCAATCGACGAGCGCCGCTCGGAAATCAGAGCAAGAGCGCGCTCCGCAGCCTCGTCCAGGCTCAAATCGTCAAAAGGGATGCCAAGGACGGTGGTTTTGCTCATATCTGGCTGAATACGTCTCCGATCTTCTGATGGATCACCAGATTGGCGTAGCCGTCATAGGGCGTCTCGCTGAGATTGACCAAAGCCAGCTTCTCGCCGCGGTAATAGCGCACAAGACCCGCCGCCGGATAGACGTTCAGCGAGGTGCCGCCGATGATCAGCACATCGGCCGCGCGGATGTAGTGGATCGCGCGCGACATCACATCCTCATCCAGCGGCTCTTCATACAGCACGATATCCGGCCGAATGACGCCGCCGCAGTCGCAGCGGGGCACGCCTTCGCCGTGGTTCATCAGATCCGCGCTGTAGGGCTTGCGGCAGCGCGAGCAATAGGCGCGCAAAATGCTGCCGTGCAGCTCCAGCACATTTTTGCTGCCGGCTGCCTGGTGCAGTCCATCAATATTCTGAGTGATCACAGCGCGCAGCTTGCCCTCCTGCTCCAGCTGAGCCAGACGCAGATGGGCGCGGTTGGGCTTGACCCCCTCAATCACCAGTTTTTCCCTGTGAAAGCGGTAATATTCATCGGGATGCCGTGAAAAGAATGTGGCGCTGAGAATCTCTTCCGGCGGGTACTTCCATTTTTGGTTGTACAGCCCGTCCACACTGCGAAAGTCGGGGATCCCGCTCTCGGTACTGACACCGGCTCCACCGAAAAAGACCACATTGTCGCTCTCCGCGATCCATTGCTTCAATTGGGCAATCGCCTGATCCATACGGCTCCCTCCCTGTTGATTCCGGATGTTTGAGTGATATTATACACCACAAGGCGGCGCTTGACAAGCCATGCTTTTTGCTGACAAGAGCATAAAAACAGCCGCTCCTTGCGGAGCGGCTGCGGATAAGCTGCCTTGAGCTTACATCAGCTTGCGGAAGAGGTTGGTCAGATCCTCCATCGTGCTGTCCTTGGGGTTGCCGGGACGGCAGGCGTCGTCAAACGCGCTCTTGGCCAGGAAGGGCAGATCCTCTTCCTTCAGGGCCTCGAGCTTCTCGGGGATACCGACATCGCGGCTGAGCTGCTTGACTGCGTCAATGGCGGCCTTGCGGTACTCCGCCTGGCTCATGCTGTCCACACCCTCGACGCCCATGGCGCGGGCGATCTCGCGGTACTTTTCGCCGGTAGCGTCGGCGTTGAACTCCATGACGATCGGGAGCATCATCGCGCAGGCGACACCGTGGGGTGTATCGTACACGGCACCGAGCGTGTGCGCCATCGAGTGGGCGATGCCCAGACCGACGTTGATGAAGCCCATACCGGCGACATACTGGCCCAGAGCCATGCCCTTGCGGCCTTCGGGGTCGTTCTTCAGCGCGGCGCGCAGGTTCTTGGAGATCAGACGGATGGCCTCGAGATGGAACATATCGGTCATCTCCCAGGCGGCGGCGGTGGTATAGCCCTCGATCGCGTGGGTCAGAGCGTCCATACCGGTAGAGGCGGTCAGCCCGCCGGGCATGGAGAGCATCATATCGGGATCGACAACGGCGACCTCGGGGATGTCGTTGACATCGACGCAGACGAACTTGCGGCGGCGCTCGACATCGGTGATGACGTAGTTGATCGTGACCTCAGCGGCCGTGCCGGCAGTCGTGGGCACAGCAATCGTGAAGACAGCGTGGTTCTTGGTGGGGGCCACACCCTCGAGAGAGCGGACATCGGCGAACTCGGGGTTCGTGATGATCACGCCGACAGCCTTGGCCGTGTCCATGATGGAGCCGCCGCCGATCGCCAGGATGGAGTCGCCATTGAATTCCTTAAAGGCCTTGACGCCGTTCTGGACGTTCTCGATGCTCGGGTTGGACTTGATATCGTTAAAGATGGCATACTCGATGCCGGCTCCCTTGAGCAGATCGAGGATCTTGTCGATCTCGCCGGACTTGACAATGTGGCGGCCGCAGCAGATCAGAGTGCGCTTGCATCCGCGGGCGGTCAGCTCGTTGGGGATCTCCTTGATCGCGCCGGAGCCGTGATAAGAGGTCGGGTTCAGGATAATTCTGTTAGCCATACATAATCTCCTTGTATATTATTTTTTCACACAGGCAGATTTGTTCCTGTAGATGAACATATTTTAAGGCACAGCCGCTATAAAATCAAGTACAAATCGTGAATTTATTGTCAAGATCCGTTGCCTTAGTCTTGATTGAATTCCTTCAGCTTTAAGCCCGGATTTTTCTGCAGCGCCCAGTTGATGCACCATTCCGAGGTAAAGAGCAGCAGATTGTTGCCCTTGAAATCCTGTACCCATTTGGTATCGCTGGTCAGATTCAAAGATGAGATGTCGATCTCCTCATTCTCGACCCAGCGGACGAGCTCAAAGGGCAGGTTGCGGCGGTGGACCTCGACGCCGTACTCGGTGCGCAGACGGTACTCGAGCACCTCAAACTGCAGCACGCCGACGACGCCGACGATGACCTCCTCGACGCCGGTGTACGGCTCATGGAAGATCTGGATCGCGCCCTCCTGGGCAATCTGCATGATGCCCTTTTCAAACTGCTTGCGCTTCATCGTATCTACGCGCTCTACACCGGCAAAATGCTCGGGTGCAAAGGTCGG
>CACXDT010000024.1 GCA_902766405.1 Oscillospiraceae bacterium | reverse complement strand
GTATTGTGTATTGCAAGAAAAAGTGACGAAATCAGGGCGCGGTTTTTCCGGAAGATGCCGCAGGCGTATTGTGCGGTGTTGCCTTAATAATGACATTGAGGACTGAACAGTTACGCGGAATTATGCCTGCTATCGTTTTACCCCTGTTCTCTGGCGCGTAAGCCCTCGACGATCGCGGCGGCCTTTTCGCTCCAGTCGTTGGCCCGCGCGTCGGCGTCGAGCGCGGCGAGATAAGCCGGATCGTCCCGCAGCGTCAGCGCGCGCTCGACCTGCGATAAAAATTCCGCGTGGCTGTGGCCGATCAGCACCGAGCGGTACTGCCGGCACTCGTCCATATCCGTCGTGACGATCGGCCGCCCGAGAGCCATATACTCAAAGAGCTTAACGGGGCTCGTGGCACGGGTGATGTCGTTGATCAGAAACGGGATCATCAGCACGGCGGCCTCGCGCGCGTAGTATTTGAGCACGCGGTAATCCCGCGGCCCTAAATAATAGAGATCCGGCACTGGGGCGGGCAGCTGCGCGTCAAAGCTGGTGTCATATTTGAGCCCGATCAGCACCACGCTGTATCGCCCAGTCGCGGCGAGAGCCTTGACAAGCGCGTAGTCAAACCAGCACGCGAGCGCTCCGTAATAGCAGACGATCGGCTTGCCCTTTGCAAGGATGGAAAGAAAGTCCGGCTCGAAGCTGTACCGGTCAAAGCGGCGGAAAAACGCGGTGTCGACGCCGTTGGAGGCGAACACCAGATTCTCGCCGCCGCGGCGGCGCAGCACATCCCGGCGCAGCCGCTCGGCCGTCACGGCGACGGTGACCTCGCGGTGCGCCATGGCGTAGTCAAACTTCTCGGTGATCGCGCGCGGCAGCGCGGCCGTGCCGGACAGGGCCGGGCTCAGGTGGTCGATGTACTCGTAGAGAATGCCATAGCCGCGCTTCGCGCAGCGTCCGAGTGCGCGCGCCGACAGCTTCCAGTCGGTGGAGTAGAGCTGTATATAGCGCGGCAGGGACGAGCGTTCCAGCGCGCGAGCGAGCATCCGGCGCAGCAACACGTTGTTGAAATTGAACAGCCACAGCCCCGGCGCGATTTGCCGCAGCGCCGCGCAGCCGTCGGTGGCGGTCGTGACCTCATAAATCACAAGGCAGCGCTGCCGCGAGAGGGCGTGGGCCATGTGCTGCGGCCGCTGAAAGAGCGGCGAGGCATAGCCGAAGCTCGAACGCCAGAGCAGCACACGCGCGTAGTCCCCGGCGAGCATTTCTTCGATCACAGCGCGACAGCGCTGCGGATACAGCAGCACGGCCGGGCTCAGGCAATCGAGCACATTGGCGCGCAGCCACGCGAGCAGCCGGCTCGCAAAGCGCGCAAACCCGTATTTCCGGTACGCGCTCCACAGCTTCGAGAGGGCCTCCTTCACGAGGCCCTCTCCTGTGCCGCACCGTTGAGGCGGCGGGCCAGCGCGCGGCTTTCGCGCATACAGTCCTCCATCGAGCAGTAGCACCATCCGCCGTAGCGCCCGAGCGTGCAGATCCCACGGAGGGCGAGCTCCTTTTTCAGCAGACGGACGGCGGCCTCGCTCTCGGTGCTGATGTGGACATAGGCCGGATCCATCAGCAGCGCCTCGTGGTCGACAAGCGCGTTGTCCACCTGGACAAGCCCCTGGCGGTGCAGGGCCGACAGCGCGTTTTCCAGCTCGCGCCCGGCATCGACCGCGGCGTCGGACGCAAACGCGATCTCCACATAGAGACTCATCCGGTCGCTGCCGAGAATGTTGTCATAATAGCCCACGCGGTAATAGTTCGCGTCGCTGCCGGGCACGTACAGCCAGTGCTCGCGCGTCATCGGCCCCTTGCGCGCAAAGCCCAGGTTCAGCACCAGCACCTTGTTCCACGAGAGTGTCTCGCCAAAGGCGCGGTAGGGCTGTCCGGCGATCAGCGGCAGAAAGCGGTTGAGCGGCGCGGAATTGATCAGCGTCCGGTAACGGTAGCTGTCCCCGGCGCTGTCCACGGCGAGATGTGCCATTGCGTCCACCTGTACGAGCGCGCGGCCTGTCCGCAGCCGCTCGGGCGGCAGGCCGCGGCTGAGCGCCTCTATGAAGGCGCCGGCGCCGCCTTTGGGATAGAGAAAGCGGCTGTTGTAGCTCACGGTCTCGGCGCCGCGCAGGGCGGCGGCCAGGCCCGAAAGCTCGGCCGGCGGAAAGAAGCGCCCCATGGCGCGCGCATCAAGGGTCGAGAGCTCGCAGGCGTAGAGCTTTTCGTTGTAAGGGCGCAGAAAGGCCTCGGTGATCGCGCGGCCAAAGCGCTCGTACAGCATGTCGAGAAAGCTGCCGGTATCCGCGCCGCCGCTCCGATCCAGCAGGTCGGCGAGACAGGACAGGAACTCCCGCTCGGGCAGCTCGTGGATATGGGTCTGGAACGGGTAGTCGATCAGCTGCCCGTGATAGAGGATCTTTGTGCACTTCTCCCGCTCTACGAGCTCGCCGGGGGCGAAGTGAGAGCGGAAAAACTGCTCCGCGGCGCCGTCACGGAAGTGGAAGAAGTGCCCGGCCCAGTCCCAGATAAAGCCGTTTCGCCGCAGCGTGCGGCAGTAGCCGCCGAGCTCGTCCTCCCGCTCGAGCAGCAGCCAGTCGCCGCGCAGCAGCGACGCGGCGCTGAGCCCCGAGATCCCGCCGCCGACGATCAGCGTATCCACCTTATATTCCATTGGGTACTACCTCCGTTATGACCTGATCCAGCCGCTCCGCCGTGCGCTGGACATCAAATTCCGATGCGATCCAGTCCCAGTCCGGCACGGCCCGGCGGCCCAGGTATAAAATCTCGTACAGGGCCTGCTTGATCTCGCCCACAGAAAAGCCAACCGTCACCATGCCCGCGCGCTCGAGACAGCGCGTCACATCGCCGCTCGGCATGCCGATGGCAAACACCGGCACATGCGCGCCGAAGTAGTCTGAAAGCTTGGCGGCAAAGAAGACGTTTTCGTGCCAGACCTCGCTGAGATCGGCGTCGATGTGCACGGCCCAGTCGGCCGCGGAGAGCTGCCGCAGGCTGTCCGCATAGCTGATCGGCGGAGAGTAACAGACGAGCG
The DNA here is from genome assembly GCA_902766405.1 of Oscillospiraceae bacterium. Taxonomy (GTDB): domain Bacteria; phylum Bacillota; class Clostridia; order Oscillospirales; family Oscillospiraceae; genus Limivicinus. The sequence continues at coordinate 9,657 of CACXDT010000024.1, read as the reverse complement.
CGGTCAGACCGAGTCGCACGATCGCGGCCAGATCCCGCTCGGCCATGGTGCCGAAGAAGAGAAACTCCGCGCGCTCTTCAAGGTCGCCGGTGTCCGCCTTCAGCTCCGCAATCGCCTCCAGCAAGGGACAGGCGCTGCGCTGAGCGTCGAGCGTGCCGGTGAACACAAAGCGCGTTTTACCCCCGGTTCTCTGTCGGGGCAGATCCTCGTACAGGGCGGGGTCGTAGCTGTGGCGCAGCAGTACGGCCTTGTCGCGCAGCGCTTCGTCCGGCAGCAGGAAGCGCAGCTCCGAGCGGTTGTTGACAAGAACGCGGTCGGCGCGCCGGATCGTCTCGTCCTCTAAATCCGACAGCATGACCCGCTCCCGCAGCGCCGCGCGGTGACGCAGCAGCCACAGCAGCTCGTGCGCGGCCCGCCGGGGCGACAGGCAGAAGCCCGGCGAGGCGTTTCGGTTTTTCAGGCTCAGCACCGACCAGCGGGAAAACAGCGATTCATCCAGATGCCGGTAGGGGTTGTCCTTGATCGGGTCGCCGAAGGAGGCCAGCCAGGGGATCTCCGGGAAGGCGCGCTTGATTGCGAGCCCGGCCGCGTGGCACTCCGGCGGCATCGAGCGGGTCATGACCAGGCTGTAGGCATCCCTGTGCGCCTGAAAATACCGGAAGGCCTCCTCGGCGAAGGCTGTTGGCGTGTCGGCCTTCGCCTCGATGCGGCGCACATGGTCCGCGGTCGGCAGCTCCGCTGTGAGACCGTAGGACCAGCGCGCGGAGGCGGCCTGGGTGAAGACATCGCAGGGGTATTTCGTGTGCGCGAGCAGCCGGGCCGTGACCAGACCCTCGGAGGAGTTCAGCGGCGGATAAAACCAGCTGACGACAAAAATCCGTTTCATCATGCGTCCTTTTGGGGGTGGGGATGGATCAGCCGCATAAGGCGCGGCAGCGCGCTGCGGCCGATCAACAGATGGAGAAAGCCCAGGCGGCGGCCGAGCCGCAGCTCGGCATAGGTGTCGGTCTGCCGGTAGACCGACGGGGCCGTGTGTTTGAGGTAGGCGTCAAAGGCCCGGCAGCGGCGGAAGGCCGCGAACCGCCCGGGCAGCTTCCGGCAGAGGAAGTCTGTGTGCGTATAGACCATCAGCGAGATGACGCGCTCGATGTACGCCCGCGCCGCCGTGTCGAGCCTGTCGCGCTGCGCGGCGTAGAAATCGACCAGCGAGCGCAGCACCCGCTCGTGCTGGGGGAGGTTCTTCAGAAAACGCCCGGGGGCCATGCTCTGCTCGGCGCGGCCGATGGAATAGCGGTAGACGCATGCGTCGATGAAGCGGACGCGTTTTACCCAGGGGATCGGGAAGAGGATGTACTGCATGTCCACATAGCTGCAGTGCTCGCTGAGACGCAGTCCGCAGCGGCGCAGCAGCTCGGTGTTCCAGGTGGCGGCGGCCAGGGGCACATAGGGCATGTTCCCATTGAGCTCGAGCTCGCCGAGGGAACAGCTTTTGCCGTCGGTCAGTCTGTCGTAGCGTACAAAGACGCGTTGATCGGCGGCCGCGTACTCCTGCGTGTAGGGCGTGACGATGAGATCCTCTTCGCAGTCCTCGAGCGCGTCGAGATAGCGCAGAAAGGCCGGGGTGTCAAACCAGTCGTCGCTGTCGAGCACGCGCAGATAGCGCCCCGAGGCAGCGCGCAGCCCCTCGTTGATGGCCGAGCCGTGCCCGCCGTTTTCCTTGTCGATCACGCGCACGGTCTGCGGATAGCGGCGCTCGGCGCGCAGCAGAATAGAAACAGAGCTGTCCGTGCTGCCGTCGTTGATAAGGATCAGCTCCAGCCTCTCGAGCGCCTCCGGCACCAGCACGGAGCGGAGACAGCGCGGCAGATACCGCGCAGTGTTATAGACCGGGACGACAACCGTGAGCAGCTTCATGGGATGACCTCCTGTTGATAAAGACTTAAGACTGAATAATGAATAGTGAATAATGAATAATTGTGGTATCGCTTCGCGATATTTTAATTCGTCCGCGAAGCGGACACATTAATTATTCAGTTTTAAGTTTTCATTATTCATTATTCATTACACTTTCCTGCGCGGCGTGCTCATATTTTTCACATATCTCGTCCGCCTCGCCGATGGCGCGCACGCGGCCGCCCTCGAGCCACAGCACACGGTGGCAGAGCCGCCGGATCGAGCTGAGGGCGTGCGACACATAGAGCACGGTTGTCCCGCCGCCGATCAGGCGCAGCATCCGCGCCTCGCTCTTGGCCTGAAAGGCCAGATCACCGACCGACAGGATCTCGTCGACGATCAGGATCTCCGGCTCGACCACGGTGGCGATGGAGAAGGCCAGGCGCGCCGTCATGCCCGAGGAAAAGCCGCGCAGCGGGGCGTCGAGGAAATCCTCTAACTCGGAGAAAGCCACGATCTCGTCAAAGCGCCGCGCGAGAAAGTCGCGGGAGTAGCCGAGGATCGCGCCGTTGAGATAGATGTTCTCGCGCGCTGTCAGGTCGAGATCAAAGCCCGTGCCGAGCTCGATCATCGGGCAGACCGTGCCGCCGAGCGCAATGCGGCCCTCGGTGGGCTTGAGGACGCCGGCGATGAGCTTCAGCAGCGTGGACTTGCCTGTGCCGTTGGGGCCGATCAGGCCCAGAACCTCGCCGCGCCGAACCGTGAAATCCACGCCGCGCAGGGCCCAGAAGTCGCTGTGCTGTCTCCGTGCCGCGCGGCGGGCGGGGCTCAGCGCGTCAATGAAGGCCTGCTTGAGCGTCCCGCCGGTCTCCAGTCCCCGGCAAAAGCGCATCGACACGCCCTCGGCGCGGATCATTTCGTCAGTCATGACGGCCTCCGTTACATATAGTAGTAAAATTTGTCCTGATTGCACCGGAAAATATGCAGGCCGACAAGCAGCGTACCTATGGCCGAGAGCGCGCACAGAGCGAACTGTCCGGCCTCCGGCGTGCGGTGCAGCAGCAGGACCGTGCGCGCAAAGCCGATGTACTGGGCGAGCGGATTGAGCGCGATGGCGGCGCGCAGCAGCGGCGAGGAGATGATCGAGACATCGTACATGATCGGCGTGAGGTACATCCAAAGCGTCAGCACCACACCGTAGAGATACACGATATCGCGCAGAAAAACCGCCGCCGCGGCCAGCAGCAGGCCGACGCCCAGCGTGAACAGGAAGAGACAGCCGACAGCCCAGGGCAGATAGATGTGCTGCCAGCAGAGCCCCGTGCCGGTCACGAGCAGCACCAGATACAGCGGCAGCAGGCTCAGCAGAAAATTGATGCCGCTCGAGAGGCATTTGGAGAGCGGGAACACCGCCTTCGGCACATAGACCTTGCCGATCAGACTGCCATTGGCGAGGATCGAGCTCATCGCTAAGTTGCTCCCCTCGCTGAAGTAGTTGTAGAACACCAGGCCCGTCAGCAGATAGGCCACGTAGCTGACGCCGGGGGTGGAGAAGCGAAAGACGTTGGAGAAGACGAGCGACAAGATAGCCGTCGTCAGCAGCGGGTAAAGAAGGCTCCAGCCGACCCCGAGCACGCTGCGCTTGTATTTCACCTTGAAATCGCGCAGCACCAGCTGCTGCAGCAAAAACGCATAGCGCGCGCTCAGCGCGCCGAGCCGTGCGGTGACACTCATGGAACGCCTCCTGTCAATCATTGCGGGGGATTGGCAAGGCCCCTTCGCAACGATAGCTTGCCCAAATACAGGAAACTCTAATCGCTGCGCAGCAGGAGAGAAGAGTCAAAACGGTTCAAAATACTGTTTGTTATTCATAAAAGCGGCCATGAAATCGCGAATATTCAGATTAAAAATGAATATCAGATGAAAAATCAGAAAAATAAAGAATATTTTTTCAGAAAACGCTTGACAGATCCCTGCGCTTGTGCTAAACTCACAACCGTTCCAACAAGAATTTGGTTAAGGTGAATGAAAGGATTGTGAAAAATATGAAAAACATGAAGAAATACTTGTGCGTTATGCTGAGCCTGGTCATGGTGCTCTCGCTGGGCGCTGCCGCCTTTGCGGACGACGAGATCAGCACGGTCGTTCCCGGCAAGCTGACCGTCGCCACCAGCCCTGACTTTGCCCCCTATGAATTTTACGCTGTCACCGACGGCAAGCCCCAGCTGGCCGGCTTTGACATGGCCCTGGCCCAGTACATCGCCGACTACATCGGCCTGGAGCTTGAAGTGATCCCGATGGACTTCGACGGCGTCCTCAACGAGCTGGCGTCCGGCAACGTCGATATCGGTCTGGCGGGCCTGTCCCCCGATCCCAAGCGTATGGAAGCCATGGACTTCTCCGATGTCTACTATCAGGGCGGCCAGTCCTTTGTCACCGTGCAGAGCAAGAAGGATCAGTTCGCTTCTCTGGACGACACTAACAAGGCTGAGCTCTCCATCGGCGCCCAGAACGGCTCGATCCAGATGGATCTTGCCAACGAGTTCTCCTCTGAGGCCGACATTGTCGCGCTGGTGAAGGTCACCGACATCATCACCGAGCTGCTGGCCGGCAAGCTGGACGGCGCCTATATCGAGACGGCCGTCGCCGAGAACTACGCCAAGAACTACCCCGACCTGGCTGTCGTGCTGGAGGTCCCCTATGACACCGAGGGCTCCGCGGTCGGCGTATCGAAGGGCAACGAGGCGCTGCTTGCCAAGATCAACGAGGCTGTCGCCGCCGCCCTCGCGGACGGTTCGATGGATGCGTTTGTCGCCGAGGCCAACGAGCTCTCCACCGGCGAGGTCTATGAGGGCCTGCTGGAGAACATGGAAGCGGACGCGGACAGCGCTGCATAAGCACCGTTCACCAATCGGAACAGACAGCGCCCTCACTCGGAGGGCGCTGTGTTCCGTGTATTCTGATATCGGCTTACTTAAAGGAGACTTTCCATGCTGACTTCCAAAGGCTTCGAGGCTGCATTTTCCTACTGGCAGCTGTTTTTACAGGGCGTTGTGTGTACGGTTTCGCTCTCGGCCCTCACCGTGGTTCTCGGCTTCATTCTGGCGCTGCTGCTGGCTGTCTGCCGCATGGGCAGGGCCAGACTTCTGCGCATACTGGCGGCGGCCTATGTCGAGCTGTTTCGCGCCACGCCCATGATCGTGCAGGTGTTTATCATCTACTATGTGGTGTTCAACGGCGTCAAGGTGCTGCCGGGCGTTAAGCTCTTCGGCTTTATCCGCTTCGACCGTTTCTTCCCTGCCGTGGTCGCCCTGGCGCTCAACTCCGGCGCCTACCTCAGCGAGATCATTCGCTCCGGCATCCAGTCGGTGGACGGCGGCCAGACCGAGGCGGCGCGCTCATTGGGCCTGAACGCCGTGCAGACCATGCGCTTCGTGGTGCTGCCCCAGGCCATCAAGAACATCCTGCCGGCCATCGCCAATGAGTTCGTAACGATTATCAAGGAGTCAGCCATCTGCTATACGATCGGCGTACAGGATATTATGTCGGCGGTCAACGCCGTCAAGGGCGCCACCTACCGCACCGGTGAGGCGCTGATCATCGCAACCGTGCTGTATTTCTGCCTGACCTATCCCACCAGTAAAATCATTGAACATTTTGAAAGGAAAATGCGCCGTGGCGACATCCGATAAGCTGATCCAGGTCAAAAACCTGAAGAAACACTACAACGAGGGCGTCATCAAAGCCATCGACGATGTGACGGTCGACATCAACCGGGGCGACGTGATGGTCGTCATCGGCCCGTCCGGCTCCGGCAAGTCGACCTTTCTGCGCTCGCTGAACCTGCTCGAGGTGCCGGATTCCGGTTCGATCATCTTCGAGGGCGTGGATATCACCCAGCCGAAGGGGCCGGACGGCAAGAAGCTGAATCTCGATGTGCACCGCCAGAAGATGGGCATGGTGTTCCAGCATTTTAATCTCTTCCCACATAAGACGATCCTGCAGAATATGACGCTGGCGCCGATGAAGGTCAAGGGCCTGCCGCAGGCCGAGGCCGAGGCCAAGGCGCTCGAGCTGCTGGGCCGCGTGGGGCTGGCCGACCGCGCCAACGCCTACCCGATCCAGCTCTCCGGCGGACAGAAGCAGCGTGTCGCCATCGTGCGCGCGCTCGCGATGGAGCCCGATGTCATGCTCTTCGACGAGCCGACCTCGGCGCTCGACCCCGAGATGGTGGGCGAGGTGCTGGACGTGATGAAGGAGCTGGCCGCCGCCGGCATGACCATGGTGGTCGTGACCCACGAGATGGGCTTTGCCCGCGAGGTCGGCAACCGCGTGCTCTTTATGGCTGACGGCAAGCTGCTCGAGGAGGGGAGCCCCGAGGACATCTTCGAGCACCCGCAGAACCCGCGTCTGAAGGACTTCCTGTCCAAGGTGCTGCGATGAGTGAAAAAAAGCAGGCGGCGCTGGCCGCGATCGACGAACAGGCGACAGTCTTTCAGGCTGTCGCCGACCATATCTGGGAGAACCCCGAGCTGTCGCTCAAGGAGCACGAGGCCGCGGCGACCTATATTCAGGCGCTGAAGGAGCTGGGCTTCACCGTCACAGAGAAGCTCTGCGGCATCGACACGGCCTTTTGCGGCTCCTACGGCAGCGGGAAACCGGTCATCGGCTTTCTCGGCGAGTTCGACGCGCTCTCCGGTCTCAGCCAGAGGGCAGGTGCGACCGGGCCGGAGCCTCTCTGCCCCGGCGGCAGCGGCCATGGCTGCGGCCACAATCTGCTCGGCGCGGGCTCGCTCGCGGCGGCGGTGGCGGTCAAGCGCTATCTCGAGCTGACCGGCGCGAGCGGCACCGTGATCTTCTACGGCTGCCCCGGCGAGGAGGGCGGCTCCGGCAAGGCCTATATGGCCCGGGACGGCCTCTGGAAGGAGCTCGACGCCGCACTCTCCTGGCACCCCGCGGATGTCAACCAGGTCGAAACCGGCACCAATAACTCCTGCATTCAGGTGCTCTATCGCTTCCGGGGCGTTGCGGCCCACGCCGCCGGTGACCCTTACAACGGGCGAAGCGCGCTCGACGCGGTTGAGCTGATGAACGTCGGCGTGCAGTTTCTGCGCGAGCACTGCACCGACGACTGCCGCATCCACTACGCCATCACCGATACCGGCGGCATCAGCCCGAATGTGGTACAGTCCAGTGCCTCCGTGCTGTACATGGTGCGCGCCAACCGTGTGGCCGACACCGTGAAGCTCCAGGCGCGGGTGGACAAGATTGCCGAGGGCGCCGCGCTGATGACCGAGACGAGCTATGAGCGCGTGTTTATCGACGGCACCGCCGACACGCTGCCGAATTTCACGCTCGAGAGCCTGCTGTACGAAAACTTCCAGGCGGTCGGCGTGCCGACCTATACGCCGGAGGAGACAGCCTTTGCCGCCGCGCTGCGCGAGACCTATCCCCACGGCCACGCGGTGGACGGCTGCGGCCCCCGCGCCGACGAGACGATCCGCGAGCAGGCGCGCGCCTTGTCTGAGAATTACACCAAGCCCCTCAATGATTTCCTGCTGCCGCTCTACTCGGGCGGGATTTTCACCCCCGGCAGCACCGATGTGGGGGACGTGAGCTGGCTGACGCCGACAGCACAGATCAATGTGGTGACCTGGCCGGCGGAAGTGCCGGGCCACAGCTGGCAGGTGGTGAGCTGCGGCAAGAGCAGCATCGCGCGCAAGGGCATGCTCTGCGCCTCGAAGGTCATGGCCGGCACCGCGATCGACCTGATCGACCGGCCCGAGGCGCTCGCGGCCGCCCGCGCGGAGTGGAAAAAGCGCGCGGCCGAGGGCTATACCTGCCCCATCGAGCCCGGCGCCGTGCCGATCGCGATATAATGAGAGACGTTGACGAGATCAATACCAGAACGCGTAACATGTAGGGGCGACCCTTGTGGTCGCCCGTGTGCAAATCATTATCATGTAAAAGACGAGGTTTTCACATAATATGTGAATAATCTCGCCTTATTATATATTGGACATGTTGCGGGCGACCGCAAGGGTCGCCCCTACGCGATCCATGGGAACTTGTGAATGATTTTTGCGGTAGGCTCTTCGTGTATATTTTTGGGATAAAAGGAAATACTGCATTTAGCACTCAAAGATTTCGAGTGCTAAAGTTCATAGTTCGTTCATAATAATTGCTATATTTCTTAAAATTTGTGCAGTATATTATAGACACGATGAAACGAGAAATAGAAAAGCTTCATCGAGAATGTAATTGTTTATAAAATTTTGGGAGGTATATAGTATGTTTGAACTGATTCCTTTTGGTCGTACGCATGCAAGCTTTGATCCCTTCCGCGAGCTGGATGAGATGGAGCGCGCCTTCTTCGGCAGCAACAACAATGGCCGTGTGGCCTTCCGTACCGACGTGATCGATACCGGCGACGCCTTCAAGCTGGAGGCCGAGCTGCCCGGCTTCAAGAAAGAAGACATCAAGCTGGACGTGGAGAACGACGTGCTGACGATTTCGGCCGAGCGCCACCTTGACAAGGACGACAACAAGCCCAACTTCATCAAGCGCGAGCGCTTCTACGGCTCCTACAGCCGCAGCTTCGATGTCAGCGGCATCACGGTCGACGGCATCACCGCCAGCTATAACGACGGCATCCTGACGCTGATCATGCCCAAGAAGGTCGAGGCCATGCCCGCCACGCGCCGGCTGGAGATCCAGTAACAATCAAAAAACGAAAAGTCCCGGTAAGTCTTGCACTTACCGGGACTTTCCCTTATAATTGACGCAAAATCGTTCCTGGAGGCTGCTTATGTATTTCGACACCCATGCCCATTATGACGATGAAAAATTTGACGCAGACCGGGAGACCCTTCTTCCACTGGTGCACGCGTCCGGCGTAGAGTACATTGTAGATCCCGGCTGCGACGAGGTGAGCTCGCGCGCGGCCATCGCGCTTGCGGAGCAGTACCCCTTTGTCTATGCCGCGGTCGGCGTACATCCCGAGGAGCTGACAGGCTGGTCGGGCCGTCTGGACGCGATCCGGAAGCTCACCGCGCACCCCAAATGCGTTGCCATCGGCGAGATCGGGCTTGACTACTACTGGGATGCCAGTCACAAGGAGGAGCAGAAGGCGCTCTTTTGCGCGCAGCTCGAGCTGGCGCTCGCGCTTGATAAACCCGTCATCGTCCACGACCGCGAGGCGCACGGCGACTGTTTTGAGATCGTCTGCGAATACCCCGATATACGTGGGGTGTTCCACTGCTATTCCGGCAGCGCCGAGATGGCAAAAGAACTCGTCAAGCGCGGCTGGTACCTCGGCTTCGACGGCCCGGTGACCTATAAAAACGCCCGCAAGACGCTCGAGGTGCTGGACATCACGCCGCTCGAGCGCCTGCTGATCGAGACGGACAGCCCCTATCTCAGCCCGGTTCCCCGGCGTGGGCAGCGCAACGACAGCCGCAACCTGGCATTCATCGCGCAGAAGATCGCCGAGGTCAAAGGCATCAGCGGCGAGGAGCTCGCTCGTATCAGCCTGGAAAACGGAAAGCGCCTGTTCAGTCTCGCATGAAACAAGTGCCTATAAGGGCGTGTTGCAAAAATGCACCGGAGTTGTAAAAACGAAGGTCTTGCCGTAGGGGCGGCCCTTGCGGCCGCCCGGCACGCAAAGATATTTGCCAGCAAAAATGTTCGGCGATTTCGTACATAGTGCGAATCCGCCGAACATTTCTTTGCTATATGAACTTGATTCCGCCGGGAGGGCACAAG
>CACXDT010000023.1 GCA_902766405.1 Oscillospiraceae bacterium | reverse complement strand
CATGCCGATCATGCTCAGCGTCGTCGCGAGGCCCATGTTGCCGATGAGGATGCCGTTGAGCATGGTGCTGACGATGGAGGCGGAGGACGCCTGCTGGGCGATCTTGTCGGAGGAGGCGGAGATGATGTAGCTCTGCAGGGGCTTGTTGTTCTTCAGCACGTCCCACATGTCGCTGAGCTTCAGGCGCTCGCGCCTGCCGATGCCCTTGAAGTTCTCGGGTTTGTCATAGGCGGCGACGCCGATGCAGACCAGGACGACGCCCACGAAGGAGAGTCCGACGCACGCCCAGGTGACGACGTTCAGGAACTCCTGGTTGAAGCTGCCGCCGAAGGCGGGCATGAGCTTGGTATAGACCACGATGTTCAGCACCATCGGGGTGATGTAGTTCAGGGCCGTCTGCCACACGCCGACGGTGGGGCGCTGCTTGGGATCGTTGGTCATGAGCGCGGGCAGGGTCTGCGCGGTCATGTTCACGATGGTATAGCCGATGACATAGAGCATATAGCAGGCCAGGAACACCGGGATGCCGTGGCCCTTGCTGGAGAAGACGTTGAACAGGCACACGACGCCGAGACTCTGGATCGCCCAGCCGAGCAGCATCAGCGGGCGGACCTTGCCGAAGGGCGTGTTGAAGCGGTCGTACACGAAGGCGAGCAGCGGGTCGGTGATCGCGTCAAAAATGCGGGTGAAGGTCAGCAGGCCGCCGACCACCAGCGTGGCGATGCCATAACCGATGCTGGCCGAGTAGCTGGCGAGACCGATCAGGAAATACATGGCCATGCCGTTGAAGGCGTTGAAGGCCACTAAGATGATCTGCCACAGTTTGGCGCGGCGATACTCCACACCGTCGATCTGGCTCTGGGTAAGTTTTTCGTTTGCCATGGGAATTCCTCTTTTCTGTGTGATAGATTTGGTTTTGGTTCTTCCGATGGTTCTATCATACAGAAAGAGCGAAAAAGCGTAAACTCAAAAAATCCGGAAAAATTACAAAATTTAAGGATGATTCTTGTGAACCTGCACAAGTCCTGCTATACTGGATTCAAGTATTCCGGGGGGGCGGTATGAAATGGAGCTTGAAAACTACCGACAATTCATGACGCGGGCAGAGGAAAACCTTGTTCTTCTGGAAAGTCTGCTTCCGAGCAGCGAGAAGTTTTATGTCTGGAGCTATGATGCGGACGGGCGGTATATTGCCAGTTCCTGCCCGGAGCCGGAGCGCGATATCCTCTTGCAGGCCTTTGCGCTGTTGGGCGGCAGGGAAAAGCTGATCGCCTACGCCAAAGACGCGGACAACACCCGCCCGCAGATCGTCGGCTCGCCGATCGGGATGCAGTGGGCGCTCAGCTATGAATCCGAGCGGGACCGTCGGCTGCTGTTTGTCATCGGCCCGGTCTTCTATGCCCGCCCGCTCGAGCAGCATCTGCGCACAGGATTGCGCGCCTATACCGACACGCAGAAAAACGCCGCCTGGGTGTCGGCGCTGATCCGGCTGCTGCCCGTGCTGCCGGTCATGTCCTACGCGGTCTTTACCCGCTATGTTGTGCTGGTGCACAATATGCTCACCGGACAGCAGCTGGGTCTGGACGCCTTCGATGCCGCGCGCGCCGCCGAAACGGATATCTCCACCGCTAATCTCGGCACGCGGGACCGGAACAAGGTCTATCTCTCCGAGCGGGCCATGCTGCAGATGGTCCGCAACGGAGACATCAACTACCACGACGTCTTTCAGGGCAGTGTCCGGCAGAGCCCCGGCGTGCCGATCCATGGGCAGGACCCGCTGCGGCAGATGAAAACCAGCATCGTCGTCTTCACCACGCTCGTGAGCCGCGCGGCCATGGAGGGCGGGCTCTCGCCGGAGATCGCCTATCCGCTGGGCGACTCGTATATTCAGGCGGCGGAAAACTGCCGGGACTCGGGCGAGCTGTCGGCATTGGCCCACGCCATGTACCACGATTTCATCTATCGCGTGCACCATCTGCGTACAAACCCGAATTACTCACACGCGATCCAGAAGTGCTGCGACTACATCGAACTGAGCCTGGACAGAAAAATCAGAACCGCGGATTTAGCGTCCCTGGTGGGCTATACCGAGTATTATCTGACTGAGAAATTCAAAAAAGAGACGGGGCAATCGGTCATCAGCTATATCCGCTATGTCAAGGTCGAGCGGGCCAAGGTGCTGCTCGAGACCTCAGACCTTTCGGTGCGCGAGATCGCCGACCGCCTTGCCTTCAACACGGTCAACTATTTCATCCAGAGCTTCCGGGAAACCACAGGCTACACCCCCAAGCAATACAGAGCGAGATTTATGCGGGCATGATCCGGGGAAGAGGGAGACCGAGCATAGCAGCATGCGGACACAGCCAGAGGAATCCCGGTGACGACTTTATTGATAGACTTGACAGACAACCGGCACTATGGTAATATACAGCTATATTAAATTGGACACAATTAATTAGCACAAAACACATGAGCTGAAGGGTAACGGAACAGATGTCTCCGGTGAGATATCCGTCATAGGCCTTCAGGAAACAGAGGAGGAACCCAGATGATCAATGAAAACACCGCCTTTGATTTGCAGCAATACCTGACCCGCGGCGTGGAGGGCATCGTGAAGGACGCGCTGCGCGCGACCCTGCGTGACCCGAAGGAGAGCGCCTTCATGACGCGCTTTGCCCTGGCCACCGCCAAGGCGGCGAAGCGCCGCGCCGGGTACGAGGCCGAGGGGCTGCATGTGCCCTCGTATCTGATCGCCAGCATCACCTCCGCCTGCAACCTGCACTGTGCGGGCTGCTATTCCCGCGCCAACCACGCCACGGTCGACTGTGCGCCCGAAAAGCAGCTGACTTCAACGCAGTGGGCGGACATCTTTGACCAGGCCGACGAGCTGGGTGTCAGCTTCATCCTGCTGGCCGGCGGCGAGCCGATGCTGCGCCGCGATGTGATCGAGGCGGCGGGGGAGCGGCCGAACATCCTTTTCCCGATCTTCACAAACGGTGTCTTTCTCGACAGCCGCAGTGTCGAGCTGCTGGACAGATGCCGCAACCTGATCCCCGTTATGAGCATCGAGGGCGGCCGCGAGGCCACCGACGCCCGGCGCGGCGCGGGCATCTACGACAGGCTGATCGCCAACATGGAGCTGCTGCAGCGCCGCGGGCTGATTTTCGGCGCGTCGGTCACGGTTACGACCGGGAATCTCGACGAGGTGCTGTCTGATGCCTTTGTCGATTCGCTCGCCGCGCGTGGCTGCAAAGCGGTGTTCTTCATCGAGTTTGTCCCCGTGACCGAGGAGGCCGGCCACCTCGCGCCCGGAGACGCTGAGCGCGAGCAGATCCGCGAGGGCATCGACCGCCTGCGCCGGGCACGCGAGGACATGGTCTTTCTCTCCTTCCCCGGGGACGAAAAGGGCTCCGGCGGCTGTCTGGCCGCGGGGCGGGGCTTTTTCCACATCAACTCCCACGGCGGGGCCGAGCCCTGCCCGTTCTCGCCCTATTCCGACATCAGCGTGTCTGAAACCTCGCTCAGGGAGGCGCTGCAATCCAGACTGTTTGTCGCCCTGCGCGACGGCGGCCATCTGCTGGAGGATCATGCGGGCGGCTGCGTCCTGTATGAAAAACGCGCGCTCGTCGAAGCGCTCTTACGTCAATAATCAATTCAATACGGTAAAGCAGGTGCTGTTTCCGGTGGACCAATGTCATTAAGTTAAGCTTGAATGCCCGTAGAAACGAAATAGCTTGATGCTTGCGCCAATGCCTTCCCCTCGAGGGGAAGGTGGCACGGCCCGTCCCCCACAAGGGCCGTGACGGATGAGGTGTCTGGTGCTGCGCTCAGTTGCTGCGTTTGCGCTCGCGTAACGCTTCCACCTCATCAGTCATCCGCCTCGCGGGGGATCGGCGGCTGACAGCTTCCCCTCCAGGGGAAGCCATGGATG
>CACXDT010000022.1 GCA_902766405.1 Oscillospiraceae bacterium | reverse complement strand
GAGCATACCACCCTGCACCTGCTGTACAGCCGCTTCTGGCACAAGTTCCTCTATGACATCGGCGTTGTCCACACGAAGGAGCCCTATGCCAGGCGCACGAGCCACGGCATGATCCTGGGCCAGAACCCCCACTATGTCGGCAATGTGGACAGCGAGGAGGAAAAGCAGGCTCTGATCGAAAAGTACGGCAGCCAGGCCCTGCGCCCGGCCGTCAAGATGTCCAAGTCCCTCGGCAATGTCGTCAACCCCGACGATGTCGTCAAGGCCTACGGCGCCGACACGATGCGCGTCTATATCATGTTCATCGGCGACTTTGAGAAGACAGCCACCTGGTCGGACGAGGCTGTGAAGGGCTCGAAACGCTTCCTGGACCGCTGCTGGAATCTGATGGATCTGGCCGCGGACGACGAGAGCGTGTCGAAGAAGAACGAGCCGATCATCCACAAGACCATCAAGAAGGTCACCGAGGATATCGACGCTCTGAAGCTGAACACGGCCCTGGCCGCGCTGATGACGATGGTCAACGAGTTGTATCTCAACGGCGCCACGAAGGGCGATCTCGAGTACCTGATGCTGTTGCTCTCTCCCTTTGCCCCGCATATCGTCGAGGAGATGTGGGAGCTGACCGGCTTTGCCGCCAAATACGGCAAAATGGCCATGCAGATGCCCTGGCCGAAGTTTGAAGAGAGCAAGACCGTCGCCGCCGAGCAGGAGATGGCTGTTCAGATCAACGGCAAGGTTCGCGGCACGATCGTGGTTCCGACCGGCGCGGACGAAGCCACGGTTCTCGCCGCCGCCACCTCGGACGAGAAGATCGCCCGCCGGCTCGAGGGCATGAGCATTGTAAAGACGATCGTCGTCAAAAACAAAATTATCAACATCATCGTAAAACCTGCCAAGTAATTGGAAAGAAATCATTGACAAACCTCTGTTTTCTCGGTATAATACCAATGCTAAAAAGCCTATGATCTATGCATTGGCCCTTAAGGTGCCGCAAGGCGCATTTGGAGGGAGGGAAATACATGTCTGAAATCTACGTCAAAGAGAATGAGTCTCTGGATAACGCACTGAAAAGATTCAAGCGCAGCTGTGCGAAGTCCGGCGTTCTGGCCGATCTGAGAAAGAAAGAGTACTATCAGAGCCCCAGCGTGAAGCGCCGCAAGAAATCCGAGGCCGCTCGCAAGAACAAAAACAAGCGCTTCTATTGATCGATAGCGCGACAAAAGAGGAAGAAGGTTTGTGCTATATCGCGCAGATCCTCTTCCTTTTTCGTTTTCTCGCAGAAAAAGCATGCTGCCAAGGATATACCGGAATGTCAATCAACCAAATGTCTTCGGTTTTTTCCTTTGTTTGCGAATTTGTCATTGATTTTACCGGCAATATCTGTTATCATATCACAGCATGTCTTGTAATCACCAATGGATATATAGAGGAGGGGATCGTTATGATCGTCAAGAATTTCGAGAAACAGGAAAAAAATACTGCTGTCTTCACGGTGGAATCTGACGCTGCCGAGTTCGAGAAGGCCGTCAACACCGCTTATCAGAAGAACAAGGGTTCCATCAATATCCCGGGCTTCCGCAAGGGAAAGGCTCCCCGCGCGATCGTTGAGGGCATGTTCGGCAAGGAGGTCTTCTATCAGGACGCACTGGACGAGCTGGCCGAGTCGGCCTATCTGCTGGGCGTGAACGAAAACAAGCTGCGCACGGTTGGCACGCCGAGCATCAAGAATGTCCAGGTCACCGACGGTCGCACCGCGCTCTACGATTTCTCCGTTACGCTGTACCCCGAGGTCAAGCTCGGCGAGTACAAGGGCCTGAAGGTCGTCAAGGAGGTCGTCGATGTTGACGACGAGGATGTCGCCAACGAGCTCGAGAGCGTCCGCAAGCGCAATGCCCGCAAGGTCAGTGTCGAGCGTGCCGCCGAGATGGGTGACACCGCCAACATCGACTTTGACGGTTATCTCAACGGCGAGCGTTTTGACGGCGGCAAGGCTGAGAATTACACGCTGGTTCTGGGCTCCGGCAGCTTTGTCCCCGGCTTTGAGGAGCAGGTCGTCGGCATGCAGATCGGCGAGGAGAAGGACATTGATATCACCTTCCCCGAGAACTATACTCCCGAGCTCGCCGGCAAGGCCGTCGTGTTCAAGGTGAAGCTCAACGGCCTGACCGTCGACGAACTGCCCGAGCTTGACGACGAGTTTGCCAAGGATGTCTCGGAGTTCGATACGCTGGATGAGTACAAGGCCGATCTCCGCAAGAATTTGGAGTCCCAGCGCGCCGAGCAGGCCCAGAACGCCTTTGAGTCCCTCGCCATCAAGCAGGCCAGCGACAATCTGGATGTCGATATCCCCGATGTCATGATCCAGGAAAAGGCCGAGGAGATGCTGCGCAACTATGCCTCTAACTTCGGTCTCGACGCCCGCAAAATGAGCTATGAGCAGCTGATGCAGACCATGGGTCTCGACGCCTCGATGATGAATCAGACCATTCTGCCCAGTGCGCAGCTGCAGGTTCGCACCGATCTGCTGCTCGAGGCTGTTGCGAAGGCCGAGAACTTCGAGACCGGCGAGGAGGAGCTGAACGCCTACGCGCAGAAGGTCGCCGAGAGCATCGGCGCCAAGGCTGAGGACGTAATGAAGTATTTCGGCAAGGACTTTGTCGAGGCCGAGCAGAAGAAGGAGCAGGCCAGAAAGCTGATTGTCGATTCCGCCGTTCCCGTGGACGAAGCCCCTGCTGAAGAAGAGAAGAAGGACGAGGAATAAAACATTCCCAAAAAGGATAGGCTCTCTGGGTCAGTGGGATAGGAATAACGGAAGGAGAGTTTCATACAATGAGTTTAGTTCCCTATGTGGTCGAGCAGACCAGCCGCGGCGAGCGGTCGTATGACATTTTCTCTCGTCTGCTGAATGACCGTATCGTCATGCTCAGCGAGGAGGTCAACGACACCACGGCCAGCCTTGTTGTGGCGCAGCTGCTGTATCTCGAAGCGCAGGATCCCGACAAGGATATCCAGTTTTACATCAATAGCCCCGGCGGCTCTGTCAGCGCGGGTCTTGCGATTTACGACACGATGCAGTATATCAAGCCCGATGTCTCCACGATCTGTGTGGGCATGGCGGCCTCGATGGGCGCGTTTCTGCTCTCGTCCGGCGCCAGGGGTAAGCGCATCGCGCTGCCGAACGCCGAGATCATGATCCACCAGCCCTCCGGCGGCAGCCAGGGCCAGTGCACCGATATCCAGATCCAGGCCGAGCACATCCAGCGCACCAAGGACCGCTTAAACCGTATCCTGGCCGCCAACACCGGTAAGGATATCGAGACGATCGCGCGGGATACCGACCGCGACAACTGGCTGACGGCTGAGGATGCCAAAGCCTACGGGCTGATCGACCAGGTCATCTATAAACGTTAAGTAACAATTACAGGCGCGGGGCGGGTTTCCGCCGCGCGCCTCAGACTGTAGAAGAATCCAGAAACAGAAAAGAAATTACGATTGAGTAGCAGGGGAGCTCGAGGGGGCAAGGCCCGCCTCGTGTTTCAATAACCGCCAGCAAATGCCTGCATGGCAGGCAATTTGCCGAGCGCAGCGAGATTTTTCGTGAATATACGGTTTCACGAAAAATATGGCGGCTGAAGTGTGTGACAAAGTCCCTTATGGACTTTGTCACACACTTCGGGCGCGGGGGCGGATTTCCGCCACGCGCCCTGCGTTCGATTTTTCCGGGATTGGAGAATGTAAAGTATGGCAAGGAATGAAGACAGAAAAAGCATACGCTGTTCGTTCTGCGGCAAGCCTCAGAGCATGGTGAACCGTCTGGTGGCCGGCAACGGCGCCTATATCTGCGACGACTGTATCCGCATGTGTCTCAGTCTTGTGACAGACGGAGAGGAAGATGCCGCGTCACAGTTCGGCGTGAGCGATGACAGCGTTCCGCTTGTGTTTGACAGGCTGCCAAAGCCGATACAGATCAAGGCCAGGCTGGACGACTATGTCATTGGACAGGAGCGCGCCAAGCGGGTGCTGAGCGTCGCGGTATACAACCATTATAAGCGCATTCTGCACGCCAGTCAGAACGATGTTGAGCTGCAAAAGAGCAACATTCTGCTGATCGGCCCCACCGGCAGCGGCAAGACACTGTTTGCCCAGACCATGGCGAAGATGCTGGATGTTCCGTTTGCCATTGCCGACGCGACCACGCTGACCGAGGCCGGCTACGTCGGTGAGGACGTGGAGAATGTGATCCTCAAGCTGCTGCAGGCCGCCGACTTTGATGTTGAGCGCGCCCAGCGCGGCATCATCTATATCGACGAGATCGACAAGATCGCCCGCAAGAGCGAAAACACTTCCATCACCCGCGATGTCAGCGGCGAGGGGGTGCAGCAGGCGCTGCTCAAGCTGCTCGAGGGCACGATCGCCAATGTCCCTCCCCAGGGCGGGCGCAAGCATCCGCACCAGGAGTTCATTCAGGTCGATACCACGAATATCCTGTTTATCTGCGGCGGCGCGTTCGACGGTCTCGACAAGATCATCGAAAAGCGCACCAGCCGGAAGACCATGGGCTTCGGGGCCGACATCGTGAGCGGCGCCGAGCGCGACGTGGGAGAGATCCTCGGCGAGGTGCAGCAGCACGACCTGCTGAAGTTCGGCATCATCCCCGAGCTGATCGGCCGTCTGCCGGTCATCGCCTCGCTCGATTCGCTGAAGCGCGAGGATCTCGTACGCATCCTGACCGAGCCGAAGAACGCCATGACGAAGCAGTATCAGGCCCTCATGGCGATGGACAACGTGGAGCTCACGTTCGAGCCGGAGGCCCTTGAGGCCATCGCCGACCGCGCGATCGAGCGCAGGATCGGCGCGCGCGGTCTGCGCAGCGTGATGGAGAGCGGCATGAATGAGATCATGTACACCGTCCCGTCCGATCCCACCGTGCAGAAGGTGATCGTGACCGCGGCCAGCGTCCGGGAGGGGACCCTGCCCGAGGTGGTCAGGATCAATCAGCCCGCCTGAAGCGCGGCGGGACGCAATGAACTCCGGAAAGGAGGAGCCATGACAGACACAGAAAAGCTTATCACCCTGCCGCTGCTGCCCCTGCGCGGCCTTGTGGTGTTTCCGGGGATGCTGCTCAACTTTGACGTTGAGCGCCCGATCTCCATCGCGGCCCTGGGGCAGGCGGAGAAAGAGCAGCAGCTGGTCTTCCTGACGGCGCAGAAGCACCTTGAGGCCGACCTGCCCTCGGAGGACGAGCTGTACCGCGTCGGAACGGTCTGCCGCATCCGGCAGCAGCTCCGCCAGCCGCGCGGCAGCATCTGCCGGGTGATGGTCGAAGGTCTCTACCGTGCCGAAGCACAGAGCGTCGACACGAGCGGCCGCTGCTATACGGCCGAGCTGCGTCCCCTGCCCGACAGGGTCGAACGCATGAACCCCGACCGCCTGGAGGCGCTGCAGCGCAAGTGCGTTTCCCTCTTTGAGGATTACCTGCACATGAATTCCGATATGGCCGCCGAGCAGATCCTGAACGTGCTGGCCAGTCCCGACCCCACCTACGTCGCCTGGTACATCACGCAGAACCTGCGCATCGACGCCGACCGCAAGGAGACGATCCTCGCCTCGGTCCTGCCGGGGCAGCGGCTCGCGCTGCTCGCGCGGATCCTCCAGCAGGAGGTGAACGTGCTCGGCTTCGAGCAGGAGATCAACGAGCAGACGCAGCAGCAGATGAACCGCGAGCAGCGGGACTACTATCTGCGCCAGCAGATGCGGGTCATTCAGAG
>CACXDT010000021.1 GCA_902766405.1 Oscillospiraceae bacterium | reverse complement strand
GAAATAAATGGCAATACCGTAAACGCTTCACGGTATGATTACGATATTATGAAGAAAAGCCCAACTCGTAAGCGGATTTCTTTACACGATTCCTCTTATCCCCGCTGCTCGCCCGGCAGCTCCACCACGGGGTTGAGATAGGATTCACAGGGCAGCTTTTCAAAGGGAATGCCCAATTCGGCCAGGATCGCGGCAAAGGCCAGGTAATAGCGGTCGGACGCTACGGTCTGGGTAAAGGTGACATGGAAATACCCGGCTGTCTCGCTCATCAGGACAAAGGACGCGCCGTTGGGAGGGGGAGCGTTCAGATAGCGCACATCGGTGATCTGATCGGCGTAGTCGTTGCAGCGCAGGCCACCCACATAGTCCACATAGAAGGTGTCCTGGGGCTTGTTTTCACTCATCGCCAACAGCTTCGTCTTCAAGCCATAGGTCGGCATTTTCGCGCCCAGGTGGATGATCGTGTTCATGCCGGCGCAGATCAGTTTGGCAAGCTCTCCGTTTGCCTGCTCCTTCAAGGCGGTGCGGAGTTTAGCGGCGAGCTCCGCGGTGGACAGCGTGCGCGCCTCCTCCGGCGTAGCCGGGAGAAACAGCGCGCCATAGCAGTTTTTGAAGGTCTTTTCCACATGGAGGGCCTTTCGCAGGGAGGTGGGAACAACGCACATAATAACGCCTTCCCGGATATCGTTTTCACGCTCGATCGCCTGGATCATGATCGCGGCCGCCGCCGTGGCGGGTGAGGCGCCGTTCGCCCTGCACCAGCCCAGAAAGTCTTCGGTCTTCACCTTCAAGGGAAGCGAATACATTTTCTCGACAGCCGTGTCCCGCAGCTCCGGCAGGCGGAAGCGTTTCTCGTTTCCCATCAATTCCTTCAGTCGTTTGACATTGGCCTTGCGCCGCTCGGCGTGGATGTCCGCCCGCTCCGCCGGGTCGTAGGGGATTTTTTCGGTATAGATGCCCTCGTCGCTGTAGGCCTTTCCGTCCTTGAGACAGACATAGTGGTAGAGCACCGCCTCGATAAAGCGGTTGAGCCCCAGTCCGTCGCACAGGCCGTGGAACATGGCAAAGGAGATGGTATTCTCCCACCAGGTCACGTCCAGCATATGGTAATTGGTGGTTTCCCCGCCGATCACGCGGGGCTCTCTGGACTCCGCCACCAGGAAGGGCAGATCGTTGTCGGCGTAGTAATAGAGGCCCTTTTTCCGCACAAAGGTCGACCGGTAATAGGGCAGGCGCTCAAGCGCCTTGTCCACGGCCTGCTGCAGCAGCTCCCCGCGGATCGCCTCCGAGAGCGTGACCTCCACGATATAGCTGCGCTTTCTCGCCCGGCCGTAAAACTGAGACGCGCCGGAGGCGTTCCATTCCTTCGCCACAAAATGAGGGCGTGTGTTTTGTTGTGCCATCGCTCAATCGTCTCCTTTGCTTTTGAGCAGGAACTCTTGAATGCTGAATTCGTTTTCGTACAGGAAATCCATGCAGTAGACCGGCTTGCCCTCGGGGTAGTCGGTATGGAAGTCGCTGACGGCCCGCAGGATGATCTTCGCGCTCATCGAGGTATCGCGCCGCTTGTCGATGAAGTACTCCGCGCCGTCGTCGCTGAAGGATACGCGCAGCCATTCGGGCATCAGCGTGATTCTGACCCGGATGTTTCCGGCCGCGGAATAGGCGTCCGTAATGCGCTCGGTGAGCATCTCCTCCACGGCGAGACGGATGGACAGCGCGCGCCGCCTGGCAAAGCCCACACTGGCGGCCAGCTCGCTGACCAGGCTGGTGACCGGCACAATCGCGTAGCTGCTGTTTTTCACCACCACGTCAAACACCGTCACGCCGCCGGCCAGCTCCTCGTCCACCGTCAGGCGCTTGATGCGCATGAGCATGTCGGCGTGCAGAGCGCGCTGATCCAGCTTGCCGTTCACATTCAGGGGGAAGCTGTCGTACAGGAAGATGTGCGAGGGCACCTTGAACCGGGCAATTGCGGTGCGCAGGGCCGCCTTGATCGCCTCCTGATCGAAGCTTGCGCCGCTGTCCGTCATGGTCACGCAGGCCTCGACGCTCTCGCCGTAGATCGGATGGGGCGCCCCCATGACCTTGGCCTCGCGGATGTTGTCAAGCTGGTTGAGTGCGCTCTCGACCTCCGAGGGGGAGATGTTTTCCCCTCCGCGGATGATGATATCCTTGATACGCCCGGACAGGTGCAGATAGCCGTCGGCGTCGAAATAGCCGAGGTCACCGGTATGGAGCCAGCCGTTTTCGTCGATCGGCTGTTTCTCGGGGGGCAGCCGGTCATAGCCGTTCATCAGGTTGCCGCCCCTGGCCACGACCTCACCGATCTCGCCCTGCGGCAGGAAGCCGCCCTTTCCGTCGGAGATGCGGACATCCAGCTCGTCGATGGGGCGGCCGACCGTCTGCGCGCGCTGCTCCACAAGATCCGTGGGGCGCACCATTGTGAGGGGCGCGGCCTCGCTCTGGCCGTACATATTGATAAAGGTCGCGTTGGCAAACTGCAGCTCCAGACGCATCATCTGCACCGGGGTGGACATACCGCCCGCGATCATGCACAGGTGAAGGTTCGGCACCACGTGCTCCTCAAAGCCCTCGGCCTCGGCCAGGGACAGGTAGATCGCGCCGACCGCCGCCATATCGGAGATGCGGTAGGCGTCGATCTCCCGGAGCAGCGTCTCGCTCTTGTAGTTTGCGGGCAGGCAGACGGTCGCGCCGCGGCAGAGATAGGCAAAGCTCATCAGCAGCCCGAGAATATGGAACAGCGGTACCGACACGCAAATACTGCGGCCCGCCTGCTCGCCGATGCCGCGGTTGAACGCGTCCGCATCGAACGACAGGGAGCGTTGGGAGAGCTGTACCGCCTTGGGGCGCGAGGTGGTGCCGGAGGTGAAAATGATAAACGCGGTCTCACCCGCCCCGTCCTCACCGCGCGCGTCGGGCGTCTCGACAGCGTCCGGGAAAGCATGGCTTAAATCCAGCGCGGCCGATCGGATATCCAGGCAGTGCTCGGAGGGGATACCGGCGAGCGCGGCGAGCCGCTGCATGGCGTCGGGGTTCTTTTTGGTCTCGGCGTTGTCGCCGCAGAGCAGAAAGGTCGTCTCCGTCATCGTCAGCAGCTCGGCGGCGTCGGCGCCGGACATGCTGTAATTGACCAGTGTGGCGGTGCCGCCCGCGTGGATGATGGCAAAAAAGGCAATCAGCCAGTTCGCCGAATTATAGCCCCACAGGGCGACCCGGCTCCCCTTCTGAACGCCCATTGCCCGCAGCTTCTGGCTCAATCCCCAGACGCCCCTGAGCATATCCTCATAGGTGCAGCTTGCACCGCTTCCCACGATGGCCGGACGCGCGGGATAGTCCCGGCACAGACGCATGGATAACAGGCTGGTATTCATAGGCAGGCTCCTTCTGTGATAATAGGGCAACGGCTTACTGCGCCGAATAGAACTCCGTCGAGGTCGGGTTTTTCTGGATCAGCACGGAGCTCTGGTTGAAGGCCGCAATCAGCTCGTCCGCCGCGGCGTGCACGGCGTCCTCGGTGGTGTCCGACAGGTAGATCACCAGCGTGTATTCCTGATACTCGGTGTTGTCGTCGCCGATCCAGCCGCCGAAGGCCTCCTGGATTGTGTAGCCGCCGAAGTGCTTCATCAGGATCTCGCGCGCCTTCTTCATGGCCTCCTGCTGGGTGAACACCGGCTTGTTGGTATCCTTGTCGTTGGTGCCCAGGAACATGACATACTGGACATCCTCGCTCGCCTCTCCGGCTGTCTCGCTGTCCACAGGCACGCGGTCCTCGGCCAGCTCCTCCATCCAGTGGAACTCACCGGTCTTGACCACGTCCTCGCCGTAAATGGTCTTCCAGTCGTCGCGCATAGAGATCACGTTGTAGCCCGCGGCGGCCCACTTCTCCTTGAGGCCCTCGGCCTTTTCGGGGTTGCCGTAGTCGCGCACGTCGTCATCCGCCACCAGCATGAAGGCGGCGCTCCGATAGACGTTGTTGCCAATGACGTAGTTGTGCATGCTGGTGTCGCCGCTGGAATTGCCGAAGCTCAGCACCGGCTGCTGGCCGATCTCCTGGGCGATCTGCAGCACCTTGTTGGTCTTCAGGTTCTTGATGAGCAGCTTGTCGGTACGCACCACGTCCTCACCGATGGCGAAGGTGTGGTCCAGCGCGGCATCGTCGCCCTGCCCGGTGGTCTCCAGCTGCACGTCCATGCCAATAATGTTGTTATAGGGGATGTCCAGCATACCCTCGATGAACACGCGGCAGATGAAGCGGTCAGAGCCGGAGCAGACATAGCAGGTGAAGCCGTTGTCCTGCAAATACTCCACGACCTCCACCATCGGCAGATAGAAGCAGGTGGCATAGGTCATATTCTCAAAGCCGTCCACATTGCGAACCAGGATTTGCGTCACGAAATCTTCAAACTCACGGAGCGTCATGCCCGCGTATGCGCGTGCCGCCTGAACGGCATGGCGCATGGCCATGTCTGACGGGAAGGAGTTGTCCAGTGCGCAGTCGCGCAGCAGCCGCCCCACCTCCAGCATCTCGGCGTCGGGCTGGCAGGTCGGGTCCTTCAGGATGCGCCAGGCCAGCATGTAATACTCGAGATAGGTGGGGTACAGCTCGCCCATCAGCGTGCCGTCCATGTCGAACACGGCGATGCGGTCCATCTCCGGGATGTAATCCGGGGACTCGGGATCAGTCACAGCCTCCACGTACTCGATCAGCGCGTTCAGCGCCGGAGCCTCGGAATTCCACTGGGCAAAGGCTTCCTCCCCGGACGCTGGCTCCGCAAAGGCGCAGCCGGCCAGGGACGTGATCACCAGCGCCACGCACAGCAGCGCGGCCAACAGTTTGTTCTTTTTCATTGATTTACCTCCGTTTTTGTCTTGTATATGTCCCCGTCCTGCCATGGGCATGACGCGCTCACAGGGCACAGCCGATCGCGTCGCTTCCGCGCAGGAGGGGGGCTTTTGCATCATGGTAGCCGCCTCTTTGCGGTCTGACAGCCGTCAGCTCTTTCTATCTGCCTCGTTTCCTTTGTACTCCACGCACAGCATGGTCAGATCGTCGAACTGCTCCGCTTCCTTCACAAAGCCGTCCACACCGTCGCGGACATTTTTGAGGATCTGCTGCGGCGAAGCTTCGGGGTCGGTGTTCAGCGCGTCGATCATCCGCTCGGTGCCGAACAGCTCCTGTTCGGCG
>CACXDT010000020.1 GCA_902766405.1 Oscillospiraceae bacterium | reverse complement strand
GTAATAGAGGATCATCAGCAGCACCACCATCGGCATGCCCTGCACCAGCCACAGGCAGAAGCGGGTGATAAGGTTCGCCGCGGGGTTGCCGTTGCGGCACCAGAGGAACAGCAGGAAGCCCAGTGCCGTGCCGAACAGGATCGACAGTACCGTGATCAGCATCGTGGTGCCGATGCCTTCCAGGAACAGCTTCCAGCGGTTCTCGCGGATAAAGGTCTTGTTGAAGCTGGACACGATACCGTCAAAGAAGGACGGCTCCGCGGCGGCCTCACTCGGCGCGGCGGTCGGCTGTGCCTGCTCAGCCGCACTCTCCGCCTTCAGCACCGCCATGACCGTACCACCGGCATAGTTGGGGTCAGAAAACAGGACGCTCTCTGCTCTCTCCGGCGTAATCGTAATACCCGCACAGCCAAAGTCTGCTTTACCGCTTTGAACCGATGGCAAAATGCCGTCAAAGCTCATATCGGTGATTTCCAGGCCGTAACCGTATGTCTGGCAGAAGCGGACAGCAATGTCGATGTCATAGCCCACGACCTTGCCGTTGAGGATATAGGAAAAAGGCTGATACAGCGCCTCGGTGGCCATGCGCAGCGTGCCGTTTTCGGCCGGAAAGCTGGCATAATCCGGCAGTACTTTCTGCGAATCGTCCAGACTGAACCAGCGGTTCTCGATCTCCTGCAGCGTGCCATTGTCCGCAATCGTCTTCAGGTATTCATTAAACTGACTTTGCAGAGCCTGGCCGTTTTCATTTTTGGCAAACACATAGCCGAATTCGAAGGTGTCCAGATACTCGGGAATATAGGTCAGCCTGTCGTTTTCCTGCACCTGGAATTTGACAACCGGCTCATCGACCGCGTAGCTGTCGATTTTATGCGTCATCAGCGCGTTGATCAGATCCGCCTTGGAATTGACGTAGCTGATCGTCGCATTGGGAAGCTTGGCCATGATCATGGCGTCGAAGCTCTGCCCGGTCTGCACGCCGATGCGCTTGCCGTTCAGCTGAGCAAGGCTGGTATATGCGTCATTCGCCGTCGAGGCCGGCGTGTCCTCGCTCTTCCGTACCGCCATCGCGACGCCGCCGTAATAGTCCGGCGTACTGAACAGCACAGTCTCAGCCCGTTCCGCAGTGACGGTGATGTTGCTGGCAGCAAAATCGACCTTGCCGCTTTGCACCGCGGGCAGTATGCCGCCGAAGCTCATGGACACAATCTCAAGCCCGTACCCGTATTCCTGGCAGAAGCGGGCGACCACATCCAGATCATAGCCTATGGCGCGGCCGTCCTTCATGTAGGCAAAAGGCGGGTGCATCAGATCCGCCGCCATTCTGAGAATACCGTTAGGGGCCGGCAGCTGCTCGTAATGGAGCACCGTGCGCTTTGCATCGTCCGTGCCAAACCAGACAGCGTCGATCTCCTCCATCGTGCCGTCGGCCCAAAGGCTGTCCACGAACGCGCTGAACTGATCGCACAGGGCCTGCCCATCCTCGGTTTTCGGAAACACGGCGGCCAGATTGCTCTCCGCCAGGTATCCGTCCAGGATCTGCAGCTCCGGGTTTTCGATCTGCATGAAGCGGAGGACGGGCTCATCCGTGATCCAGGCGTCAACCTTTCCTGTCTTCAGCGCGGTCAGAGCATCAGTCTCTGTTTCAAAATAGTTCACCTGGGCGTTGGGATAGTTTTTCTCAGCCAGCTGTCCACTGATCGTGCCGGTCTGCACGCCGATGCGCTTGCCGTTGAACTCGGCCAGAGAGGGAAGACCGCCCTCACTCTCTGTCGCCGGCGCCTCTCCGGTCGCCTCGCTGCCGGAACCCTCCTCGCTCCGAACGGCAAGCACGATGCCGCCGTGATAGAACGGCTCGGAGAAATTGACGCTCTCCTTGCGCTCCTCGGTGATGGTCATGGAGGAGGCACACATATCGAATTTCCCGCTGACGATGCCCGGAATACGGGCATTGAAGTCCACATCGTGAATGACAGGCGTATAGCCGTAGCGGCGGCAGAACAGCTCCACGATCTCCATACACACGCCGACATTCTTGTTGTCCTTCACATAGGAGAAGGGCAGATCGGTCGCGGTGGTCACAACGTTCAGCATGCCGTTTTCGCCGGAGTACCCGGTCTCCAGATCCACAAACTTTACGCTCTCATCGTCGCCGAACCATTTGGCGCAGATCTCATCCAGACCGCCATTGGACAGCAGCTCCGCCAGCAGCTCGTTGAACTGGCCGCGTATCTTATCCGCGCGCTCACTGTTCTTGCCGAAGGCAAAGGCATAGTCGTCTTGCGTCAGCAGCTCCGGCAGAACGGTCATAGCGGGGATCTCAGCGACCATCACCTTCAGCGTCGGCTCGTCACCCAGGAAGCCGTCGATCTTGTTGTTCGTCAGGGCGGCCGCCACGTCGGTATAGCTGTTATAATAGAAGTACTCGCTGTTCGGGAATGCTTCCAATGTCGGCGCTTCGAAGTTTGTTCCGGTGATAATGCCCATCCGCCGGCCGTCCCAGTCTGCGGGTCTCGGGCCGGTTTCCTGCTCTGCCACCGCCGGACTGCCGTCACTGAGGATTGCCAGCACGATGCCGCCCTTGCTGGTCGGATCGGAAAACAGCACCTGCTCCTCCCGCTCGGGCGTCACGTTCATGTCGGTGGTGAAGTCATATCTGCCCGACTGGATCGCCGGGATGCGCGCGGCAAAATCCACGTCGCCGAGCTCCAGGGCGTACCCGGCATACCGGCAGAAGCGCACGACAAGGTCGATGTCATAGCCGACGTTCTTCCCGTCCTTGATATAGGAGAAGGGCGCGTCCGTGGACGTGGTCACGACCCTGACCGTGCCGTTCTCGCCGGTCAGGCCGGACATGTCCACGACCTTTCGCGCCTCGTCCACGCCAAACCAGATATCGTCGAGCTCCTGCATGGTGCCGTCCGCCCAGCACCTTGCGAGGAAGGCATTCAGCTCTTCGCACAGCGCGGCGCTCTCGGGATCGTTCTTACGGAAGGCAAAGCTATAGTTGTTCTCGGTGATGCGCTCGTGGATATAGTCGATCTCCGGCCGCTCCGCATGGACGGTTTTCAGCCCCGGCTCGTCGCCCAGGTAGGCGTCGATCTTCCCGGTCAGGAGCGCTGTGATGCAGTCCGGATAGCTGTTGAACAGCAGATACTCGCTGTCAGGGAAAAACTCATGGGCGGTGTCCTCCATCAGCGGGCCGGTCAGCACGCCGATGCGCTTGCCGTTGTAGGCGGCATAGGCGGGCGCGCTTTCCGTGCTGGACTCCCCTGCCCCCGCTTCCGCCGATCCCAACAGGCTGCTCAGCGCAGCGTCGCTGTCGCCCCGCACCAGAATGCCCAGCTTCTCCTCATAAAGGATATCCGAGAAGGACATCCCCTCGGCGCGCTCGGGCAGGTATTGCAGGTTGGACATGATGACATCGACCTTGCCGGATTGCACGGCTGCCACGGTCCCGTCAAAATCAATGACCTGGAAGGACAGCTCGGCGCCCAGCCATGCGGCGAAGCGCTGCGCCAGCTCGATGTCGTAGCCGATCAGTCCGCCGCCCTCGTAATAACTGTAGGGCGGCACTTTGCCCGTGGTGCCCACGGTCAGGCGGAGCTCCGGTTTTTCGGGCATGGGGATTTCAGGCATGACACTGTTTTTTTCTGTTACCCAGCGCCGGTACATATCATCCAGGGTACCGTCCGCTTTCAGCTCCGCGATGAAGCTGTTGAGCCTGTCCCCCAGCTCCGGTATGGCGCTGACCTTGCTGTAGCCCACAGTGATCTGTACCGTTTTATCCATGACCTCCGGCAGCAGGTGCACGTCTTTTAAGCCGCTGTCGATCGTCAGCTGCATCTGTACCAGATCGTACACATAGGCGTCCAGCTTGCCCTGCGCCACGGCGGTATAGCCCAGCAGGTTGTCGGTGTAATAGACGATGGTCGCCTCGGGAAATTCGCGCATGACGGCATCCTCGGCGGCGCTGCCCTGGCTGACGCCGATCCTGCGTCCCGCCCGGTTCAAATCGGCCTTTGCGCTGATCTCGCCCTCGGCCAAGCTCATAGCCGGCAGCATGCCAGCCAACAACAGCAGCGCCGCCAGCCACGCAATGATCTTTTTCATCTTACCGTCCTTTTTTACTCGATGTTCAGGATGTCGGCAAAGCCGGTGACATCGAATACCTCGTTCACAACATCGTTGACGTTCACAACCTTCATGCCGCCCTTCTTCGCCATGGACTTATGCGCACTCAGCAGCACGCGCAGGCCGGCGGAGGAGATGTAGTCGAGCTTCGAAAAGTCCAGCGTCAGGTCGTTGGCGCTGTCCATGCTCTCCTTCAGCGACTGCTCCAGC
>CACXDT010000019.1 GCA_902766405.1 Oscillospiraceae bacterium | reverse complement strand
CTCACTTAAGTATTTCTGCGTTTTTATGCCTTGATCTGACAAAGATTTGCTCGCCATTCGCTCTCGCCGTATTTAATCATCGTTTACCTAACGGGTGAAAGACCCGAGACCACTCGGCGCTGCCATGAAGCTTCCCAATGGGTTTGAAGCACATATCGCTCCGCGCAGCAGCGCGTTCAAAAACCTTTGGTGTGATCCAGACAAACCGTGTTGGCATCGTAGACGAATCCTGCCGCGGAGACGGAGACCGACGGTTGTTCCGCGATTTCATATCATTTACTTGCAAAGGAGCTGTGTTTATGTTAAAATTCATTGTCAGGCTTGCTGATTTACACCGCACCGGTATGCGTTTTACACCGTTTACGCCAAATACCACAGCAAGACACGGTTTTACACCATTTTTTACACCTAATGACCGAGAAGATATAAGAAGATACAAGAAGAAATGATAGGAAAATGTTCTGATAACCAGCATATTATACGGATTTAAGAACATATATTAGGATATAAGAACATCATGTACCTGAAAGCACTTGAGATCCAGGGCTTTAAAAGCTTCGCTGACAAGACCCGCCTTACGTTTGAAAAGGATATCACCGCCATCGTCGGCCCCAACGGCTCGGGCAAGTCCAACATCTCGGACGCCCTGCTGTGGGTCATGGGCGAGCAGCGCTCCAAGGCGCTGCGCGGCAGCAAGATGGAGGATGTCATTTTCGGCGGCACCGAGACACGCGGCAAGCTGGGTTTTGCCCAGGTGACGCTGATCCTGGATAACTCGAATCACATTTTTGACTCCGACAGCAGCGAGATCATGCTGACCCGCCGCTACTACCGCTCGGGTGAGAGCGAATATTTCATCAACAAGGAATCGGTCAGACTGAAGGATCTGAATTCTCTGCTGATGGACACAGGTCTCGGCCGGGACGGCTATTCCATCATCGGCCAGGGCCGCATCGCTGAGATCGTCTCGACCAAATCCACCGACCGCCGCGAGGTATTCGAGGAGGCGGCCGGTATCTCGCGCTACCGTTACCGAAAAGAAGAGGCTGAGCGCAAGTTAGAGCGGACCGAGGAAAACCTTCTGCGCATCAACGATAAGATCGAAGAGCTGGAGCTGCAGGTCGTGCCGCTGAAAAAGCAGTCGGAGACCGCAAAAAAATATCTGGTGCTGCGCGACGAGCTGCGCGTCAAGGAGATTTCCGCCTGGATGGAGACACTCGATAAGCTGCATGCCCAGTCGGAAACCGTGGCGCTGGAATATCAGCAGACCAGCGATGTGCTTGCCGGGGCCAAGAGCGACCTTGAGGCGCTGTATGCCTCCTCCGGCAGCATCAGCGAGCGGATGCACCAGAAGGACATCGAATCCGAACGCGCGCGCGACCGTCTCTCGGCGGCTGAGAACGAGGCCGCCCAGTGTGATTCCGGCGTCGCCGTGCTGCGCGCCAATGTCAAAAGCAGCGAGGAAAACCGACAGCGTCTGCTGCGTGACATGGAGGAGCGCGAGGGGCGCGAGCGCGAGGTCCAGCAGGGGATCGACGAGGCCCGGGTGCGCGTGGCCGATCTGGACAAAGAGCTAAGCGAGCTTGCCGCCGAGAAGCAGTCCAACAGCAATGTGCTCGAGGGCTGCCGGATGAAGCTGAAAAGCCGTGAGGACAAGCTGCTGCAGCTGAGTGAGCGGGCCAACAGCCTGTCGGTCGATCTGCGAAGCATGAGCTCCCGGATCCATATGCTCGACGAGATGGAAAAGGAGTTCGAGGGCTATTCCAAGGCCGTCAAGGTCGTCATGCGTGAGCGCGAGCGCGGAACGCTCGGCGGCATCCACGGCCCTGTGGCCAACCTTGTCAAGGCCGACGAGGAGTGCGCGCTGGCCATCGAGACGGCCCTCGGCGCCGCCTCGCAGAATATCGTAGTCGATACACAGAACGACGGCCGCGGCGCCATCGAGCTGTTGAAGCGCCGCGACGCTGGCCGCGCCACCTTTCTGCCGATCGACACGATCCGCGGCAGCGTCATGCGCGACGCGCCCGTGAACGCGCCGGGTTTTGTGGGCATTGCCTACAATCTGGTGCGCTTTGATGGAAAATATGAGCAGATTTTTGCCAACCTTCTCGGCCGCACGGTGATTGCCGAGACGCTGTCTGACGCGATCCGCATGTCCAGATCGAACGGCAACCGGCTGCGTATCGTCACGCTCGACGGCCAGCTGATCAACGCCGGCGGCTCGATGACCGGCGGCAGCGCCGCCAAAAACAGCGGCATCCTCTCGCGCGCCAACGAGCTCGAAAAGCTCCGGGCCGAACGCGAGACACTCGAGCGGCAGGAGAAGGATTGCCGTGATGAGGTCGAAAAAGCGAAAAGCCAGCTGTCCGGTCTCCGCTATCAGCTGGATATGGCCATGGAGGATCAGCGCAGTCTCCTCACGCGCGAGTCAAGCTTACTGGCCGAAAAACGCACGACGGAGAACACCGTGCAGCAATTCACCCAGCTGCTCGACAGTCTGACCGGCGACAGCGAGAACCGCCGGGTCATGATCCAGGCCGCGACCGACCAGATCGCGACCTTCCGCGCCCGCCAGGCCGAGCAGGAGCAGGAGCTCGAAAAGCTGCGTCAAAAAGCGCAGACGATCCGCGACGAGATCGCAGAGATCAGCAAGCGCAAGCTCGAGCTGGAGGCGCGCCGCACGAAGGCGGAGAAGGACGCCCAGGCCTTGAACGGCCAGATCATCGACCTCGAGCGCCGCGTAGCCAGGATCGAACAGAAGAAAACCGCCGCCGAGATGGAGGAGAGCCAGATCCTCACCAAACTCTGGGACAGCTACGAGCTCAGCCACACGGCCGCCAACGCGCTGCGCCAGCCGGTCGAAAATCTGCAGCGGCTCAACCGTGAGATCCACGACCTGCGCCGCAGTATCAGCGCGCTCGGTACGCCGAACCTCGGCGCGATCGAGGAATATGAGCGCGTGAACGAGCGCTATGAGTTCCTGACCTCCCAGCGCGACGATGTGGAGAAGGCCAAGAGCGAGCTCTTAGGCATCATCCGCGATGTCACCGACGAGATGAAATCCGTTTTCATCACGCAGTTCAAGGCCATCGACGCGGCCTTCCGCGAGACCTTTCTTGAGCTTTTCGGCGGCGGCAAGGCCGCGCTGATCTTAGAGGACGAGGAAAATGTGCTCGACTGCGGGATCGAGATCAAGGTGCAGCCGCCCGGCAAGGCGCTGAGCACGATCAGCTTGATGTCCGGCGGTGAGATGGCCTTTGTCGCCATCGCCCTGTATTTTGCTATTTTGAAGGTTCGGCCGACACCGTTTTGCGTCATGGACGAGATCGAGGCCGCCCTGGACGAAGCGAACGTCGCCCGCTACGCCGCCTATATGCGCCGCATGTCTGACAATACGCAGTTCATCGTCATCACGCACCGCCGCGGTACGATGGAGGAGGCGGACATCCTGTACGGTGTGACGATGCAGGAAAAGGGTGTCTCCAGCGTGATCGAGCTCGATCTCGAGAGCGCACAGAAAACGATAGAGGAGTAAACCGATATGGGATTTTTTGAAAAGCTGTTCTCCGGTCTGACCAAGTCCCGCAAGAAGATGGTCGAGCTCGAGGCGCTGTTCCAGGACTACGAGCCCGACGATGAGGACTTCTACGACGAGTTAGAGGAGCTGCTGGTGCTCTCGGATGTCGGCGGTGAGGCCGCCGAGGAGGTCGTGCGCGGCATGAAGCGCCTGACCTGGGACAAGCGCTACCGCCGGGGTGAGGAGGCCCGCGAGGGTTTGATCGGCCTTCTGACGGACCAGCTGAATGTCGGCGAGAGCGAGCTGAAGCTGAACACCAAGCCCTCGGTCATTTTGATGGTCGGCGTCAACGGCGTCGGCAAGACGACCACGATCGGCAAGCTTGCCAACCAGTTCAAGAACGAGGGAAAGCAGGTTTTGCTGGTGGCCGGCGATACCTTCCGCGCGGCCGCGGCCGAGCAGCTCGATATCTGGGCGCAGCGCGCCGGTGTCGATATCGTGCGCCACGAGGAGGGGAGCGACCCCGCCGCTGTCGTCTATGACGGGCTGTGCGCGGCTAAGGCCCGCGGCAGCGACATCGTGCTGATCGACACGGCCGGGCGCCTTCATAACAAGGCCAATCTGATGAACGAGCTCGGAAAAATCCGCCGCATCATCGACCGCGAGCTGCCCGAGGCTGACGTTGAGACCCTGATGGTGCTCGACGCCACGACCGGACAGAACGGCCTGCTGCAGGCCAAGCAGTTCCTCGATACGGCGGGCCTGACCGGCATCATCCTGACCAAGTTAGACGGCACAGCCAAGGGCGGCATCGTCTTTGCCATCGCCAACGAGCTCAAGCTCCCGGTCAAATACGTCGGCGTCGGCGAGGGAATCGACGATCTGATCCCGTTCAACGCTGAAAACTTTGTCACGGCGCTGTTCAAGTAAACGATGATTAAATACGGCGAGAGCGAATGGCGAGCAAATCTTTGTCAGATCAAGGCATAAAAACGCAGAAATACTTTGTGTATTTCAAGTTTTTATAACGCAGAGCTGGCAAATGATTTGCCGTCAGGCGCCGAAGGCGTATTAATCAGCGTTTACTCAAGTCGAACTGACAGCGTTCCACCATTTTATTATGGGAGAAGAATTATGCCACTTACCAGTAAACAGCGTGCACAGCTGCGCGGCTTAGCCATGACGGCCGACTGTATCATTCAGGTTGGCAAGGGCGGCATCGGCGAGAGTCTTGTCGAATCCGTGTCCGCCGCTCTGAAGGCCAGGGAGCTTGTCAAGGGCAAGGTATTGGAGAACTCCATGCTCACGGCCCGCGAGGCCTGCGACGCCCTGTGTGCGGCCTGCAAGGCCGAGCCCGTCCAGGTCATCGGCAGCAGATTCGTGCTCTACAAGCGCAACGAGAAAGAGCCGAAGATCGAGCTCGTTAAGGACAAACGCAAGGCATGAGGATCGCAATTTACGGCGGCAGCTTCAACCCGCCGCACCTGGGCCATGTGGCCGCCGCGCGTACTGTGGCCGAGACGGTTCGGCCCGACCGCCTTCTGATCATGCCCGACCATCTGCCGCCGCACAAGGAGCTTGCCGAGGACAGCCCCGATGCTGAGCAGCGCCTTTCGCTCTGCCGCCTGGCCTTTGCCGACATCCCCGGCGCCGAAATTTCCGATCTGGAGCTGCGGCGCGAGGGGAAGAGCTACACGGCCAATACGGTACAGGAGCTGCGCGCACAGTTTCCGGACGACGAGCTGCTGCTCGTGATGGGCTCGGATATGTTTTTGTGCTTTGACGAGTGGTACCAGTTCCGGTACCTGCTGTCAGAGTGTACGCTTGTGGTGCTCTCGCGCTATGAGAGCGGGGACGAGGCCCTGCGCGAGCAGCGCGACGCGCTGCAGAGCCAATACGGTGCGCGAGTCGAGCTCGTCCCCCATACACCGCTCGAGCTCTCCTCAAGCGAGGTACGCGAGCGACTGAGCCGGCGCCTTGGCTCCGATCTGCTGCCGGAGAGCGTCTATGCCGAGATCATCCGCCACCGCTGGTACAGCGCCCAGCCCGAGCTCAGCTGGCTGCGCGAGCAGGGGATCGCGTACCTCGACCCAAAGCGCATCTCCCACGTCATGGGCTGCGAGTACGAGGCCACGCGCCTGGCGCAGCGCTGGGGCGAGGACCCGGAGCTCGCCGCCGAGGCGGGGATCCTGCACGATATCACAAAGCGCCTCGGTGTGGATGAACAGTTGAAACTGTGTGAAAAATATGGTATTGTAAATACCGAAGAAGAGCTTGAAAACCCGCAGACCCTGCACGCCAAAACCGGCGCCGCGCTGGCCGGGG
The DNA here is from genome assembly GCA_902766405.1 of Oscillospiraceae bacterium. GTDB lineage: Bacteria > Bacillota > Clostridia > Oscillospirales > Oscillospiraceae > Limivicinus. Next base: position 2,360 of record CACXDT010000019.1, on the reverse strand, counting down.
ATGTATTTGGCGTCAACGCCGCGGTGCGCGACGCGATCCGCTGGCACACCACCGGCAAACCGGATATGACGCTGCTCGAGAAGATCCTGTGGCTGGCCGATTATATCGAGCCGACGCGCGACTTTAAGGGCGTCGAGAAGGCGAGGGCGCTGGCCTATGACGACCTGGACGCCGCGCTGTATGAAGGACTGCGCCACACCGTTGACCACCTGATCAAAAAGGGGAAGCAACCGCTGAAGGATACGGCCGAAGCCGCTGACTGGTATGAAGAGCGGCTCGGAAGTCGTCACGTATGATACTGAATAAGGAGGGAACAAACATGCTTACTTCCAAAGAAATCGTCACGATCGCCGTCAAGGCGCTCAGCGACAAGAAGGCCCGCGATGTCAAGGTCCTCAAGACCGAGGAGCAGACCGTGCTGGCGGATTATTTCGTCATCTGCAACGGCAGCAGCTCCACGCATATCAAGGCCCTGGTCGACGAGGTTGACCGCCAGCTCAGCGAGGCCGGGGAGCCCCCGATCCGCCGCGAGGGGCTGCGCTCGGATATCTGGGTGCTGATGGACTTCGGCTGTGTGATCGTCCACGTCTTCACCGACGAGGCGCGCAAGTTCTACAATCTTGAGCGCCTGTGGAGCGATGCCGAGGTGATCGACCCCGAGGCGCTGCTCAGTGAAGCAGACAAATAAATCCAGAGTAGAATAACAGGAGAGCATATCTGCATGAAATACGATTTTGCCGCCATAGAGAAAAAATGGCAGGCCAGATGGGAAGAGAGCAAGCCCTACGCCGCCGCGACCAATGGGGATAAGCCGAAGTTCTACGGCCTGATCGAGTTCCCGTACCCCAGCGCCGCCGGACTGCATGTGGGCCATCCGCGCCCCTTCACGGCCATGGACATCGTCACGCGCAAAAAGCGCATGGAGGGCTATGATGTCCTCTATCCGATCGGCTTTGACGCCTTTGGCCTGCCCACCGAGAACTTTGCCATCAAAAACCATATCCACCCCGCCGTCATCACGAAGAAGAACATCGAGAACTTTACCCGCCAGCTCAAGATGCTCGGCTACGGCTTTGACTGGGACCGCGTTGTCGATACGACCGATCCGCAGTATTACAAGTGGACGCAGTGGATTTTCCTGCAATTATTCAAGCACGGCCTTGCTTACAAGACCACAATGCCTGTCAACTGGTGCACAAGCTGCAAGTGTGTCCTGGCGAATGAAGAGGTCGTCGAGGGCAAGTGCGAGCGCTGCGGCAGCGATGTCATCCGTAAGGAGAAGAGCCAGTGGATGCTGGCCATCACCAAGTATGCCCAGCGCCTGATCGATGATCTGGACGATGTCGACTATATCGAGCGCGTCAAGACCCAGCAGCGCAACTGGATCGGCCGCTCCACAGGCGCCGAGGTTCGCTTTCAGACCACGGCCGGCGACGAGCTGACGATCTTTACGACGCGCCCGGATACGCTCTTTGGCGCGACCTATATGGTCCTGGCCCCGGAGCACCCCTATGTGAAACAGTGGAAGGACAAGATCGCAAACTGGGACGAGGTTGAGGCTTATGTGGCCGAGGCTGCGCGCAAGTCCGATTTTGAGCGCAGCGAGCTCAACAAGGACAAGACCGGCGTGAAGATCGACGGTGTGCGCGGCATCAACCCCGTCAACGGCAAGGAGATCCCGATCTTTATCTCGGACTATGTACTGGTCACCTACGGCACCGGCGCGATCATGGCCGTCCCGGCCCACGACGATCGCGACTGGGCCTTCGCCAGAAAGTTCGGCTGCGAGATCATCGAGGTCGTCGCCGGCGGTGATGTCGAGAAAGAGGCCTTTACGCTCAAGGATGACACCGGCATCATGGTCAACTCCGGCTTCCTCAACGGTCTGACGGTCAAGCAGGCGATCCCTGCCATGATTAACTGGCTGCACGAGCAGAAAATCGGCGAGGAAAAGGTCAACTTCAAGCTGCGCGACTGGGTGTTTACCCGCCAGCGCTACTGGGGCGAGCCGATCCCGCTGGTCAACTGCGAGAAGTGCGGCTGGGTCGCGGTGCCCGAGGAACAGCTGCCCGTCGTGCTGCCGCAGGTCGACTCCTACGAGCCCACCGACGACGGCGAATCTCCGCTCTCGAAGATGACCGACTGGGTCAACACGACCTGCCCCTGCTGCGGCGGCCCGGCCAAGCGCGAGACCGACACGATGCCCAACTGGGCAGGTTCCTGCTGGTACTATCTGCGCTATATGGACCCGCACAACGATTCCGCGCCCGTCTCCAAAGAGGCCGAGGAATACTGGGGCCCGGTCGACTGGTACAACGGCGGCATGGAACACACGACGCTCCATCTCCTCTACAGCCGTT
>CACXDT010000018.1 GCA_902766405.1 Oscillospiraceae bacterium | reverse complement strand
TCGTATTGTGTATTTCAAGTTTTTATAACGCAGAGCTGGCAAATGATTTGCCGTCAGGCGCCGAAGGCGTATTAATCAGCGGTTACTTAAGTCCATGTTTTCCATGTATCCGGACAGTAGCCCACTGTGGCCTGTTTTCCGTTGCGGACAATGGGCGTACGGATCAGATACGGGTTCTCATACAGCTTTTCGAGCTTGGCCTCGTTCGAGGCGAGGTATTGCACCAGCGGATAATCCTCATCCCCGGTATCGATCATAGTCTCCAGCCCGACAGCGGCCTTTACGCTGCTGAGCTCTCCCCTGCTCATACCGTAGCGGAGGATATCGACGAACTGATATTTGATCCGCCGCTCCTTGAAATAGCGCTCGGCCTTTTTGGTGTCAAAGCACTTGGCCTTGCCGTAAATCTGAATGTTCATATCTCAGTGATCACCGGCAGGATCATCGGGCTGCGGCGTGTGGTTTTGTACAGAAAGCCCGAGAGATTGTTTTTAACACGGGCCTTGATGCCGGTCCAGTCGTTGATCCCCTGCTCCTCACAGGTCTCGACCGACTCGAGCGTGACACGCTTGAGCTCATCCATCAGCGCCTCGGCCTCCTTGACATAGATGAAGCCGCGCGTGACGATCTCAGGTTCGGACATCAGCTTGTGGTCGTAGGAGGAATAGGGCAGCACGACGACAACCATGCCGTCCTCGGCCAGGCGGTGGCGGTCGCGCATGACGACACTGCCGACCTCGCCCGCGCCGCTGCCGTCCATCAGGATGGCGCCGGCGGGCACCGAGCTCTCACAGGTGATGGCCTTTTTGGTGATCTCGATCACCTTGCCGTTTTCCGCGATCACGATATTTTTCGGCTGTACGCCCATGATTCTGCCAAGCTCGGCGTGCTTGACCAGCATGCGGTGCTCGCCGTGGACGGGGATAAAGAACTTGGGCTTGACAAGACCGAGGAGCATCTTCTGCTCCTCCTGGCAGGCATGGCCGGAGACATGCAGATCGGTATTGCGGTCATAGATGACCTCGGCGCCCTTGTGGAAGAGCTCGTCGATCACGCGGCTGATCATGTTCTCGTTGCCGGGGATCGCCGAGGCCGAGATGATGACACGGTCGCCCGAGTCGATATGGATCTGCTTATGCTCGGAGAAGGCCATGCGGTAGAGCGCGGACATACTCTCGCCCTGGCTGCCTGTGGAGATGATGACGACCTTGTCCTTGGGCTGTTTGTTGATCTGCTCGAGATCCATCAATACGTTCTCGGGAATATCCATGTAGCCCAGGACCATGGATACACGCAAAATGTTTTCCATGCTGCGCCCCGTGACGGCAACTTTACGGCCGTACCTGGCCGCGGCCGTGATGATCTGCTGCAGGCGGTGGACGTTAGAGGCAAAGGTCGTGATGATGATACGCTTGTCGCAGCCGAGGAACAGCTTGTTGAAGGTCTCGCCCACCTTGCACTCAGAGGCGGAATAGCCCGGCTTTTCCACATTGGTCGAGTCGCTGAGCATGGCGAGCACGCCCTCGTTGCCGAGCTCTCCGAAGCGCACAAGGTCGATCATGCCGCCGGAGATCGGCGTCAGGTCGATCTTGAAGTCACCGGTGTGGATCACGGTACCGATCGGCGTTTTGATGGCGAGCGCCACCGAGTCGGGGATCGAGTGGTTGACATGGATAAACTCGACCGTGAAGCAGCCCAGACGAAAGACAGAGCCCGGTTTCTTGGTGAAGATCTGCGTGTTGTACAGCAGATCGTGCTCTTCGAGCTTCAGCTCGACCATGGCCGCCGTCAGCGCCGTCGTATAAATTGGGACATCGAGTTCCTTGAGCACATACGGCACAGCGCCGATGTGGTCCTCGTGGCCGTGGGTCAGGATGATGCCGCGGATGCGGCCGGCGTTGGATTTGAGATAGCTGATATCCGGCAGAACAATGTCGACACCGTACATATCCTCGTCGGGGAAACCCATGCCGCAATCGACCACGATAATGTCGCTGCCAAATTCATAGGCAGTCATATTCTTGCCGACCTCGCCGAGACCGCCAAGAGGGATAATTTTTAATTTAGATATCATAAACGCTCCATTCATTATTTGATAGGGTCGGCCTGAACAGACCGCCCTCCGTATGTAATCGCTGAGAGTATATCCGAATTTTGAATTTCAAAATCATCAAGATACTTAAAGCATCTCCGTGCGCCCCTCGATGGCGCGGTTCAGGGTGGCGTCGTCGGCAAATTCGAGATTGGAGCCGACAGGGATGCCGTAGGCCAGACGGGTCACCTTGACATGAAAGGGCTTGAGCAGACGGGAGATATACATGGCCGTCGCCTCGCCCTCGGTGTCGGGGTTCGTAGCCATAATAATCTCTTCCACATCTTCACTTGCGATTCGGTTGAGCAGTTCCTTGATGCGGATATCGTCCGGGCCGACGTGATTCATCGGCGACAGCACGCCGTGCAGCACGTGATAGGTACCGTTGTACTCGTGCCCGCGCTCGATGCTGAGCACATCGCGCGGCTCCGAGACGACACAGATCGTACTCTTGTCCCTGCGGTCGCTCTCACAGATCGAGCAGATTTCGTTTTCCGTCAGGTTCTGGCAGATCCGGCAGGTATGTACATGGGTCTTGGCGTCAATGATGGCGTCGGCAAAGGAACGGGCCTCCTCGTCAGATAAGGCCAGGACATGGAAAGCCAGGCGCTGCGCACTCTTTCTGCCGATCCCGGGCAGAGAGGCAAATTGATCGATCAGAGCTTCAAGAGAGGCCGGAAAGAAAGACATATGTGTACTAAACTCCCATCGTCAGCCGCGAAGGGCGGCAATCGCCGCGGCCCTGTCGGGGCTGGAAAATATAAAGCTGCCGGTCACCAGCACATTGGCGCCGGCATTGCGAGCCATAACGGCGGTGCCGGCATTGATGCCGCCGTCGACCTCGATATCGCAGCCGGGGTTGACCTCGTCAAGCCGCTGCCGCAGAGCCGAAATCTTTGGCAGCGTATGCTCCATGAAGCGCTGAGCGCCAAAGCCCGGCTCAACCGTCATCACAAGGATCATATCGCACAGCTTCAAAAACGGCTCGGCCGCCTCGGCCGGTGTGGCGGGCTTTAAGGCAATACCGGCGGTTTTTCCCATGGCGCGGATTTTCTCAAGCGCGTCGAGATTGGCTTCCACCGTGTCGGCCTCCATGTGCAGCGTCACATGGTCGGCCCCGGCGGTGCAAAAATCCCCGACATAGCGAATGGGCCGCTCGATCATCAGATGGACATCGATCGGCAGCGTGGTGGCCCGGCGCAGTGATTCGAGCACCGGAAAGCCCAGCGACAGATTGGGTACAAACAGCCCGTCCATCACGTCAAAGTGGATCATGTCCGCACCGGCCAGGCGGATGCTCTCGGCTTCCTTTCCCAGGCGGGCAAAATCAGCGGCTAAAACAGATGGCGCAATCTTCAGCATGGCGTACCTCTTCAAATAATAGAAGTTTTTCGTCTGTACATACCTTATCAGTTTTTATTATACAACAAGCTGTTAACTTTTGCAAGGCTCTTGACGAAGAGAATATTTCGATATAAAATGAGGGATAAGAAGTTATGAGAAGGTGCGGCATTTGTCAGGACGAAAAAAGAAAAATAGCAGAAAGACCGGTCCGGTGATCGCTTTCGGCGTGGCCGCATTGGCTTTCCTCTTCGTGGTTGCCAGGTCAGGCGGCATTGACAGTTTATTCATCACACTTGGCGTTTCCGCACTGGCCGCGGGAATTGTCTGGCTGATTGTGCGAGCCAAGCGCCAACAGGCAGAGACACCGGCAGCGGAGACGACCGAAGCACCCGTCGCGCCCGCCACAGCCGAAAAGAAGAGCTATGGCCCAAAGATCGACCCGATCATGGAAGAGGGCAATCGTGCCCTGGCCGAGATGGGTCGCCTCTACGGCTCGATTCAGGACAGCGAGGTACGGCAGAAGATCAACGAGATCATGCGCATCACCGACAAGATTATGCAGGACGCCATTCAGGATCCAGCCGACGTGCCGCAAATCAAGAAGTTCATGAATTACTATCTGCCGACGACCATCAAGCTGCTCAACGCCTACGACCGCATGGGTATGCAGGGCATCGAGGGCGAGAATGTCGACAAGAGCATGAAAAACATCAACGAGATGCTCGACACCGCGATCGTGGCCTACAAGAAGCGCCTCGACTCTCTGTTGGCCAATCAGGCCCTGGACATCGAGACCGATATCGCCGTGCTCAACACGATGCTCGAGCGCGACGGTCTGACCGGAAATAAGGATTTCACAACCGATAAAACCGCAGGCGCTCAGGGACAGGTTCGGAGCGCACAGATGGAATAAGAAAGAGAGGAATCGTCCGATGAGTAGTCAGTCCAACGATGCTTATATTCCCAGCTTGACACTGGAGCCCAACGCGCCGACCGCGCCCACGGCCGCCGCGGTGCAGGAGGCGCCCCGGGAGGAAGCCCACACCGAGAGTGCCGAGGATTACGCCGCCCGTCTGGAGTTAGACAAGCTGAGCCCCGCCGAGCAGGCCGCTGTGTACCAGTTCGCCGACAAGATCGACGTGATGAACACCGAACAGGTCATGAACTACGGTTCGGCGGCGCAGAAAAACATCAGCGAGTTCTCGGACGCCGCGCTGGCGAGCGTGCGCACCAAAGATCTCGGCGAGGTCGGCAAGGATCTGAGCGATCTGGTCATCCAGCTGCAGGGCATGGACTTTACGCCCGAAGAGAAAAAGGGCATACTCGGGTTTTTCAAAAAACAGACCAACACCATTGCCCAGCTGAAAACCCAGTATGACAAGGCTGAGGTCAATGTGGACAAGATCGTCGAGCAGCTGGAAAACCACGAGGTCACGCTGCTCAAGGATATCGCGATGATGGACAAGATGTACGAGCGCAATCAGGAATACCTGAAGGAACTGAGCATGTACATCATCGCCGGTCGGCTGAAGGTGGAGGAGCTGCGCAATGTGGAGCTGCCCAAGTACCAGCAGAAGGCCAAGGAGACCGGCCTGCCCGAGGACGCCCAGGCCGCCAACGATTTTGCCAACATGATCGGCCGCTTTGAGAAAAAGCTGCACGATCTGGAGCTGACGCGGACGATCTCGGTGCAGATGGCGCCGCAGATCCGCATGATCCAGAACAACGACAGTCTGATGACCGAGAAGATCCGCACCTCGATCAACAACACCATCCCCCTCTGGAAAAACCAGATGGTGCTGGCGCTGTCGCTCTACCACTCCGAACAGGCCATGAAGGCGACACATGAGGTGACCGAAGTGACGAATGAACTGTTGAGAAAGAACGCCCAGGCCCTGCACCAGGGCAGCGTCGGCATCGCCCGCGAGTCCGAGCGCGGCATCGTCGATATCGAGACGCTGCAGAAGACCAACGAGGAGCTGATCCAGACGCTCGAGGAGGTCCGCCAGATTCAGGACGAGGGCCGCGCCAGGCGCGCCGCCGCCGAAAAGGAGCTCGACCGCATCGAGGGCGAGCTGAAGAAAAAGCTGCTCGATATGAAGGGCTGATAAATCTTTCCGAAAACAGGTATTATGTTTTTCGACTGAGTAAAAAGTCTGAAATGCCGGTTCCTATCGTAGGGGCGGCTATACCCGCAGGGCACGCAGTTAGCCGCCCGCGCGAGGAAATTTATAATTCACATAAAAAGTTGGGCAAATTCGCATCATTGTACGAAATTGCCCAACTTTTTCAATCATATAATAGATTGCGCCGCGCGGGCGGCAGATTGCCGCCCCTACAGCAATGCTATTCTTTTTTCACAGCCCCATATTTTTACACCAGGATCACTTTATTGAAGCTTTTCTTTCCTCGTTTGAGCACGACACCGTCCTTTAAGGCCGCGGCATCAAAGCTCATACCGATATCAGTCACTTTCACGTCATTGGCCGTGACACCGCCCTGCTGGATGTTGCGGCGGGCGTCGGAGCGCGTGGCGCAAAGGCCCGTCTTCACCAGCAGCGTCATGATATCCGCGCTGCCGTCTGTCAGGTCGTTCTCGCTGAGCTCTGTCGTGGGCATATGCTCGCTGTCGCCCCCGCCGGAGAACAGGGCTTTGGCCGAGGCTTCCGCCTTCTTTGCCTCTTCCTCGCCGTGGACCAGTGCTGTCAGCTCGTAGGCCAGGATCTCCTTGGCGCGGTTGAGCTGGCTGCCCTCCCAGTGGGACATTTCGTCGATCTGCTCGAGCGGCAGGAAGGTCAGCATGCGGATGCATTTGATAACGTCGGCGTCGTCCACGTTGCGCCAGTACTGATAGAAGTCATAGGGACTGGTCTTGTTCGGATCGAGCCACACAGCGCCGCCGACGGTTTTTCCCATCTTCTGCCCCGCCGAGTTCATCAGCAGTGTGATCGTCATGGCCTCGGCGTCCTCGACGCCGTCCTTCTTGCGCAGCAGCTCGCGCCCGGCCAGCATATTGCTCCACTGGTCGTCACCGCCGAACTGCATGTTGCAGCCGTAGTCGTGGTACAGACGGTAGAAGTCGTAGGCCTGCATCAGCATGTAGTTGAATTCGAGGAAGCTCAGTCCGGCGTCGGGGCGGGACATGCGCACCTCGAAGCACTTGGCGCGCAGCATGTTGTTCACCGAGAAATAGGGCCCGACCTCGCGCAGGAAATCGACATAGTTGAGCTTCAGCAGCCAGTCGGCGTTGTTCACCATCAGCGCCTTCCCCTCGGAAAAGTCGATAAAGCGGGACATCTGCTGTTTAAAGCAGTCGATGTTGTGCTGGATCGTCTCTTTTGTCATCATCTTGCGCATATCGCTCTTGCCCGAGGGGTCGCCGATCATGCCGGTGCCGCCGCCGAGCAGGGCGATCGGGCGGTTGCCCGCCATCTGCAGCCGCTTCATCAGGCACAGCGCCATGAAGTGGCCGACGTGCAGGCTGTCGGCCGTCGGGTCAAAGCCGATATAGAAGGTGGCCTTGCCGTTATTCACCATGTCGCGGATCTTCTCCTCGTCGGTCACCTGGGCCAGCAGCCCGCGGGCAATCAGTTCTTCATATACTCCCATAAATCTTACTCCTTTAAATAATAAACCCCCTGTCCCGCAGGACAGAGGGCATGATTTGCGGTACCACCTCTGTACGTCTTCTCCTCACGAAAAAGACCTCAGCGAGTGCGAAACGCACTCCCGCGCGCTACCGGGCGCACCCGTCACAGCCTACTGAGGTCGCCCTTTTCGGTGTGCCGCTCCAAACTGTATTCAGACTGCCGCCCTCTCCCTCTTTCAGCAAAACGAGGTCTCTCTGTGCAGGGCTGTGCAGCTTACTATTGTTCTTCTTCGCGTTGCTTTGCAGTATACCTTACTTGTTTGCTTCTGTCAAGTGTTTCGCCGCGAGGGAAGCTTTATACTGCTCCGCGGCGGAGAGCTGCTCCTCGGCACCAGCCAGCGTGGTCTCGGTCACATGGTCGCCGCCGTAGAGACGGGCCAGCTCCTGGCGGCGTCCCTCGCGGCTGAGAGCTGTGACCTCGGTGTAGGTGCGCCCGTTGCGCTCCTGCTTGGCGATCACAAAATGGCTGTCGGCCATGGCGGCGATCTGCGGCAGGTGGGTGACACAGAGCACCTGCTTGCCGGCCGAGACCGAAAACAGCTTCTCCCCCACCCGCTGTGCGGCAATGCCGGAGACACCGGTGTCGATCTCGTCGAAGATCATCGTCTCGACCGGGTCATGCTCGGCAAAGACATTCTTCATAGCCAGCATGATGCGGCTCAGCTCGCCGCCGGAGGCGATCTTGCTGATGCGGCCGAGCTCTTCCCCGGCGTTGGCCGACATCACGAAGCGCAGCTCGTCGATACCGCTCGCATCAAAGCCGGTCTCGCCCGGCAGCGGCTGGAACTCCACCGCGAAGCGAACCGACGGCATGCTCAGATCCCGCAGCTCGGAAATAATGCGACGCTGCAAATCCTCGGCGGTCGCCCGACGCATATCGCTGAGCGCCTTACCGGCGCTGAGACAGCGCGCTTTCTGCTCGCTAAGCTGTTTGTTGAGCTGATTGAGCTTTTCATCGGCGCTGTCGATATCCTCTAACTTCCTTTTACATTCATCCAGATAGTCCGGCAGCTCGTCGATCTCTTTGCCATATTTTCTCTCCAACTTGTGAAACAGCGACATCCTGCTCTCGAGACGGTCGAACTCCTCCGGGGAGAAATCCAGACTCTCCTGAAAATCGCGCAGCTGCTCGGCGGCGTCGGTCAGGATAAAGGCGGCATCGCCGATAGCCTTGGCCGCCCCCTCTAACTCTGAGGCGATCGCGGCGGCGCGCTGGGCGAAGTAGGCGGCGTTCTGCGCCATGGTGACGGCGTTGTCGTCCCCGCCGTAGAGCGAGCGGTAGGCCTCGCCGATCGACTCGGTGAGCTTTTCCGAGTTGCGCAGCAGCTCGAGCCGCGCCTCCGCCTCGGCCTTCTCGCCCTCCTTGAGCTGTGCACGCTCGAGCTCGGCGATCTGATAGCGCAGAGAATCGCTGAGACGGGCTTTTTCGATCTCGTCCATCTGCAAAGCCTCGATCTCGCGGTGCAGACGCCGGTAGGCGGTGTATTCCGCGGCATAGCGGTCGAGCTCGGTGTGATAAGAGCCAAAACGGTCGAGATAGCCGAGATGCAGCCGTTCATCCATCAGCAGCCGCCCATCGTTCTGGCCGTGGACATCCACCAGATGCGTCCCCAGCTCCTTAAGCTGCGCCGCCGTGACCGGTACGCCGCAGACGCGGCAGCTGCTTTTGCCGTCGGCGGCAATGCGCCGCTGCAGCACGAGCTCGTCCTCTGCGTCGATCTCATTTTCACGCAGCCAGTCTTCGGCCCCAGCGAGATCGAAGCTGGCGGTCACCAGCGCCTTTTCAGCGCCGTGGCGGACAAGCTCTCGGCTGACGCGGCCGCCGAGCACGGCGCCGATCGCGTCGATCACAATGGATTTGCCGGCGCCGGTCTCGCCGGTCATGACGTTCATGCCCGGGGCAAAACGGATGTCGGCGCGCTCGATGACGGCTATATTTTCAATATGGAGTTCATTCAGCATCGGTTCGCACCGTCTTTCAGATCGTTATTTCTCCATGAATTTCTCGAGCGTATGGTAGAGCTCGACAGCGGATTCGTTGTCCTTCATGGCCAGAAAAGCCGTATCGTCGCCCGCCAGCGAGCCGACAAGCTTTTCGATCTGCATGCCGTCGATCGCGGCGCAGGCCGCGGAGGCGAGGCCGGGCATGGTTCTCAATACTAAAATATTCTGTGCCAGATCATAGGATTGGATGCTCTGCTGGAAGATCGTCCGCAGCTTCTGCTGCGTATCGTCTCTGGATTGATCACTGCTCTGGACATAGCGGTAATTGCCCCTGGGGCCAAGCTGCTTGACCAGCCGCATATCCTTGATGTCGCGCGAGAGCGTGGCCTGTGTGCTCTTGATGCCGCGCTCGGCGAGCGCCTGCATCAGCTGATGCTGTGTTTCAATGTCCTGCTCAGAGATGATTTCGAGGATAACTCCCTGACGTCCCGGTTTCATTTCGTACTCCTAACCTATTTATTGTAATTTTTGATATGCGATTTCGTAAAAGCTGCGGATACCCGGATCGATGATCTGCACAACGGAGGCCGAGCGGCGGACAAACAGCTCGTCGCCGTTCTCCAGACCGATGCCGGAGGTGCCGTCGATTGAGAGAAAGGCCTTGCGCACATGGAGCTTTTCGGTTCGCACGCGGATCTCGCGCTCGGCGCTCAGAACGAAGCTTTTTGCGCTCATCATATGGGCGCAGATCGGGCTGAGGATGATGGCGCGCGCGGTCGGCTCGACGATCGGGCCGCCGGCCGACATGGAATAGCCGGTGGAGCCCGTCGGTGTTGAGAGGATCACCCCGTCGCCGGAAAAGCTGGTCATCCGCTCGCCATCGCACCACGCGGTGATCTGCACACAGTCGCCGTAGCCATGGATGACCGCATCGTTGAGCGCGCGGTCGGTGAAAACCGTCTCGCCGCCGCGGCGCAGCTCCACCTCCAGCATCATGCGGCGGCTCACCGTACACTCGCCGCGGGCCACGCGCACAAGCTGCGGCAGATCCTCCGGCTCGAGCGAGGCCATAAAGCCCTTGGTGCCCAGATTGACACCGAGGATCGGGATCTCCCGGCTGCCGAGATGGCGCACCACGGACAGGATCGTCCCGTCGCCGCCGACGACGATCGCCAGCGTGCAGTCCTCAGGCAGCGCGTCAAGGCTGCCATAGCGCAGATCACCGGGGAGCACCTCGGGCTGATCCTCGGCAAAGACGGGAAAAATCATGGCGTCAAAGCCGGCATCACTCAGCATATTCACAGCCTGGCGCGAAAGAGCCAGGCCGTTGTCGCGGAAGGGATTGGGACAGATTGCGATCATGGCACATTCCTTTCAGAGCGCTTCGTGGGAGGCGCGGACAACAGCCGTCACATCGATGGCTGGGGTCTCGAAGCTCCCCTTTTTCAGGTGGCAGATGTACTCGATGTTGCCCTCGGGGCCCTTGATGGGCGAATAGTCCAGCCCCAGCACCGAAAAACCGACGGTCGGCGCAAAGACCAGAATGCCGTTGATGACTTCCTCGTGCACAGCTGCGTCACGGACGACACCTTTCTTCCCTACCTCTTCCCGGCCGGCCTCAAACTGCGGCTTGATGAGACAGACAAGATCGGCCCCGTCCTTCAACAGCGCATGGACGGCCGGCAGCACCAGCCGTATGGAGATAAATGAGACATCCATCACGGCGAGATCGAGCGGTTCGGGGATCTGCTCGGGCGTGACATAGCGGAGGTTGGTGCGCTCGAGGTTGATCACTCGCGCATCCTGCCGCAGCTTCCACGCCAGCTGCCCATAGCCGACATCGACCGCGTAGACCTTCGCCGCGCCGTGCTGCAGCAGCACGTCGGTGAAGCCGCCGGTGGAGGCGCCGCAGTCGATACAGTGAAGTCCCTGGGGATCGATCGGGAAAACCTTCAGGGCTTTGTCAAGCTTGAAGCCGCCGCGGCTGACAAAGGGGATGGCCGCGCCGCGCACCTCGAGCTCGACATCCGGCGAGACCGGCATGCCGGGCTTTTCGGCCTTCTGGCCGTTGACATAGACGAGCCCGCTCATAACCGTGGTTTTGGCGCGCTCACGGCTCTCGGCAAAGCCGCGGTCAAAGACGAGCTGGTCAAGACGGACTTTTTTCATGCCTCCCGACCTCCCAGGACAAGCTCGCAGGCGGCCATTGCGATACCCTCGCGATCCAGATGATATTCGTGCCAGAGCTCACCGATCGCTCCGTGTGCCACGATGCCGCTGCCGAGATTCAACAGGCGGGCACCCTTGAGAGCAAGCCGGCTCTGCTCGGCTTGCGCGAGGAGCTGCTCCCCCACACAGCCCGCGGCGCAGACCTCCTCCACGACCAGCAGACGGCCGGTTTTCCGCAGAGATTGCAGCGTAAGCGTAAAGGGATTGGGTTTCAGTTTGCCGAGCTTCAGGATCTCAGCCGAGATCCCACGCTCCTCCAGGCTGCGCACGGCGGGCAGAACCTCGTTGATCAGTGTACCGTAGCAGACAACTGTCAGGTCGGTGCCCTCACAAACCACCTGTTCGGCGCCGCAGTCGGACGCGAGATACTCGCCCTCGCCGCCGCGCGGGTAGCGCACCGCAACAGGCCCGGTCTCGTGATACAGTGCCTCGCCCAGCATGTCGCTGAGCTCCCGGAAGCTCGCCGGGCAATAGATCGTCATGCCGGGCACCGAGCTGAGATAATTGACATCGAAGACGCCGTTGTGCGTCTCGCCGTCCGCGCCGACAAGGCCGGACCGGTCGACAGCAAACACGACATGCAGGCCCATCAGCGAGATATCGTGGAGCAGCATGTCATAGCCGCGCTGCAGGAAGCTCGAATAGACCGCGAAGACCGGCAACAGTCCCTGACGGGCCATACCGCCGGCTATAGCTGTCGCTGCCCCCTCGGCGATGCCGACATCAAAAAAGCGGTCCGGATAGGCCTTTGCGTAGTCCTTCAGCCCGGTTCCGAGCGTCATGGCCGCTGTGATAGCCACGAGCTTCTCGTCTTTGGCCGCATATTCACACAGGGCTTTGCCGAACGCATCGGAAAAGCCCGTCTCCTGGCTGAAAACCTCGCCGGTCTTCGGGTCGAACTGCCCGATGCCGTGGAAGATATCCGGGCGCTGTTCGGCGTAGGCATAGCCCTTCCCCTTGGTGGTCAGCACGTGAACAAGAACCGTCTCTCCGGTGTCGCGGGCCCAACGCAGCACTGTCTCGAGTGTCCGGACATCGTGGCCGTCCACCGGGCCGAGATAGCTCAGCCCCATCTCGCTGAAGATGTTGTCGGGCAGCAGCCAGGATTTTAACGATTCCTTGATGGCATGGTTGAATTGGTAAACCGTCGACACGTTCTTGAACGTGTCGCGGTACCAGCGCTTAAAGCGGATATAGCCGGGGCGGATCCGCAGGCGCTGCAGCAGGCTGTTGACGCCGCCCACATTCTTGTTGATAGACATGGCGTTGTCGTTGAGGATAATGACCATCGGCTCGCCGCTGGCGGCGGCGTTGCACAGTCCCTCGTAGGCCAGCCCGCCCGTGAGCGCGCCGTCGCCGATCACAGCCGCCACCTGATAGTTGTCATGGGACAGCGTACGGGCGCGGGCCATGCCCAGCGCGACGGCAATGGAATTGGAGGCATGTCCGGCAATGAAGGCGTCGTCGTCGGCCTCCGTTGGCTTGGGATATCCGGCCAGACCGTGATACCGGCGCAGGGAAGCCATCTGTTCACGGCGGCCGGTCAGCATCTTGTGCACATAGCTCTGATGTCCGACATCAAAGACAAGCCGGTCGCTCGCGGTGTCATAGACGCGGTGCAGCGCCACACTCAACTCGACAACGCCCAGGTTTGGCGCGAGATGGCCGCCGGTCTGCGAAACGGTTTTGACAAGCTCCTGCCGGATTTCCTCACACAGGGGCACCAACTCGTCCTCGGACAGCTTCTTGACATCCGCGGATGAGTGTATTCTCTCTAATATCAATGTCAAAATCTCCCGGTCATGATTAATTCATACGTTCGGCGAGCATGTCGGCCAGTTCACACAGGAAGGCCGTGTCGTCAAAGCTGCTCTGAAGAATCGCTTTTGCCTGGTCGGTCAGCGTCTTTACGCGGCGGCGGCACTCGGCCTCACCCAGGAGAGCCATAAAGGTGTTTTTCTGCTCTTCGGCGTCGGAGCCAATGGGCTTGCCCAGCTGCTCCTCGGTGCTGAGAACATCCAGCATATCGTCCACCAGCTGGAACGCATAGCCGATGTATGCGCCATAGTACGCGGCGGCCTCCATCTGTTTCTGGCTGCCGCCCGCGGCCGCCACGCCCATACGGCAGGCCGCGATCAGCAGATCGCCGGTCTTGCGCGTGACGATGTCGTTGAGTTCATTCTCGGAGAGGATACGCCCGTCGCCCAGCATGTCGAGATACTGTCCGCCGCACATGCCGTCCATCCCGACGGCATCGGCGAGACACTCGGCACAGAGCACGCGGCGCGAGGCAGGCAGATCGGCATGCAGGATCGAGGCAAAGGCCTCGGCCTGCAGGGCGTCGCCGGCCAGCGTGGCTGTGCACTCACCGTAGACCGTATGATTTGTCGGCCGGCCGCGGCGCAGCTCGTCGTTGTCCATACAGGGCAGATCGTCGTGGATCAGGCTGTAAGTGTGCAGCATCTCGATGCCGCAGGCGACAGGCACGGCAAGGTCGATGTCCCCGCCGGCAATGCGGCAGAACTCCAGCACAAGCATCGGGCGGATGCGCTTGCCGCCCGCCAGCAGGCTGTAGCGCATGGCCTCGGCCAGACCCTTGACCGGCAGAGCGTCGTCCACAGCAAAGCAGTCCTCGAGTGCCCTGTCGATTTTCTCTTTATACTCGTTTTGTGTCATTCTTCGCTCTCTCCAAAGGGCAGCTCGACCGGCCTGCGGTCGGCTCCTTTTTTCAGCTGAACCACCTTCTGCTCGGCCTCGTCAAGCATGACGGAACAGCTGTTGATCAGGCCCGTTCCCTCTTCAAACAGCGCCAGAGAATCATTGAGCGGCATATCGCCCTTTTCGAGGTGCCGGACGATTTCCTCCAGCCTGCCAAGGGATTCTTCAAATGTCAGTTTCTTTTTCGGCATGGTATTCTCCTTGCATCCGAATCTGGATAACGCGGCAGTCGGCCTCGCCGTCGGTAAAGCGCAGTGTGATGGGCTCCTGCTCATAGAGGGCGGAGGCCGAGCACACAAGCTTGCCGCTCGTATCAGAGACCAGCGTATACCCCCGCTGCAGCACCCGCAGCGGGCTCATGGCGTCGAGGGCCGCCGCGGCGGCCACATACTTCTGCCGTCTTGCGGCGAGAAATCGCTCCCCGGTGGACAGCAGCCTGTCGCGCCAGCGGTCGAGCTCGAGCCGCCGGTCGTCGAAGCTGGAGGCGGGATCGCTCCAGATTCGCTTGGAGGCGGCGTTGTCGAGTCTCTCCCGCAGCCGCTGCAGCCGCTTGCGCATGGCCTGGTCGGAGCGGATTTCCAGCCCCTCGAGCGCGCTTTTCAGCTCCTCGCGATCCGGCACCGCGATCTCGGCGGCGTTGGACGGTGTCGAGGCGCGGCGGTCGGCCACATAGTCGGAAATGGTGACATCGGGCTCGTGCCCGACGGCGGAGATCACCGGAATGCGCGAGGCGTAGATGGCGCGGGCCACGCGCTCGTCGTTGAAGGCCCAGAGATCCTCGAGTGAGCCGCCGCCGCGCCCGGTGATGATAAGATCGGCCAGCTCAAATTCATTGGCATAGCGGATAGCCCCGGCGATCTCGGCGGGCGCCTCGACGCCCTGCACGCGCACCGGCAGCAGCAGCACCTTTGTCAGCGGGAAACGCTTGCCCAAAATGCGGATCATGTCGTGCACGGCCGCGCCGGCGGACGAGGTGATGATCGCGATCCGCTCGGGAAAGGGCGGCAGCGGCTTCTTATGTACCTCGTCGAACAAGCCCTCTTCGGCTAACTTCTGTTTGAGCTGCTCGAAGGCCACCTGAAGGTCGCCTGTCCCCTCGGGCAGGATCGCCGTCGCGTAGAGCTGATAGACCCCATCTCGCAGGTAGCCCGCGACGCGCCCGAACACAGTGACACCCATGCCGTTCTCCGGCCGGAACCGCAGCCGGGAGGCGCTTGCGCGGAACATCACACATTTCAGGCTGCTCTCGCTGTCCTTGAGCGTGAAATAGTGGTGTCCCGAGGGGTAGATTTTATAGTTGGACAGCTCGCCGCGGACACAGACATCCTGCAATAAACCGTCCCTGTCGAGCAGCTCGCGGATGTGGCCGTTGAGCTCGGTAACAGAAAAGACGGGCCGCTCCATCACGCCTCGCTGTCCTCCGTTTCCCGGGAGCGCATAAAGCCGCCGAGAACGCCGTTGACGAAGGAGACGGTTTCGGGCTCATCGTAGTTTTTGTCGAGCTCAATGGCCTCGTTGATCGAGGCTTTTGCAGGGATATCGTCCATATATACGATCTCGCACAGGGCTACGCGCAGAACGGCCAGAGCCGTGCGGGAGATCCGTTCGACCTTCCAGCCGTGGGAATTGTCCGTGATAAAAGCGTCGAGCTCGTCCCTGTGTTCTCCGATCAAGCGCGTCAGGCTGCGGATATAGGCCATCTGCCGCTTGTCCGGCCGCTCTTCATAGAGCGGGCATTCCGCAGCGAGACTCGCATAGTGTTCCTCAGCGAAGAACTCATCCGCCAGCTCCAGCGGATCGCGCCCCGCAGCGGCCGCGGCAAAGCTGAGCTGAATGGCGATCTCTCTTGCCGTATTGCGTGTCATATGTGATCCTCCAATGACAATAGTATGGATCTGTTACTTCTCAAAGGCGATGCCGGAGACGTGAACGTTCACATGTGGCTTTTCAAAGCCTGTTGTGGCGGTGATGACGTTGACGATCTTTTCCTGAACCGCTCTGGCCACATTGACGATGCTGCAGCCGTACTTGACGGTGATGATGCAGTCGACAACGATCTGATTGTCGTCCAACGAGACCTTTACGCCCTTGGTGACGGTTTTCAGCCCGATCTTCTCGGCCAGCTCTCCGCCGGCCGTATTGGCGAGACCGGCCACACCCTCGACCTCGGTAATCGCGGCACGTACGAGGGAATTGATGACTTCTTCAGATATATTGATACTGCCCTGCTCTTCCACGCAGGTGATATAGTTTTCGTTCATACGGACCCTCCTATATGTTGTCATTGTATTTTATCACGGAAGCGCAAAAAAAGAAAGCCTTTATGTAAAAATATCTCATACGGAATTCAAGAACATGAATTCCGTATGAGATTTATGCAAAAATCACCCTTTAACTTCTATAATGTTCAGCTGGGCGGCGGAATACTCCGTCTCGTTGAGGATTGTGTCGGTGATCCGGGCCACCGATTCCTCGCTGAGCCCCTCCTCCGGAGCGGGAACCGCGACCGTGACCTTGTCGTTGCCGATATAGACGACGCAGTCGGTGAAATCCTTGGCGAGCAGCAGATTCTCGATCTGAGATTCCTTCATCGAGCTGGCAGCCATGGCGGAGATGGCACTCATGGCCGTGTCGATGGTCTCCTGCGAGGCTGTCTCGGCCGAGGCCGCGCTCTGCAGCAGCTCCAAAGCCTCATCCCGGGAGACCTGGCGCGTCAGCCTTGCCTCGGAGAAATACTCCAGATCGTTTTTCTGCTTGGCCTGTGCCTCGGCGATGCCCCGGTCCTCGGCCAGAACCATCTCCGCGTTCGGCTCGCCCCAGCGGTTATTGTAGGACCAGTTGAGCAGCACCGCGGCCCCGACAAACACCAACACGGCCAACATTGTCATATTCCGTTTTTTATTCCTCACTTCTGACTCCTTCCTTTCCCATCCAGCACCAGAATCGTAACCTTATCCGAACCAAAGCCAGTATATGACGCAACGGCGGAAAGTATATCCAATTTTGTCTGCGCGCGCTCCGCCCCCTCACAGACCACGACGACACCCGTCTCCGAGATCAGCACCTCCACCTCCCCCACGCCGCTGGCTCTGGCCAGGATTTGTGCGAGCGCGTCCTCCGGCAGGGCCGGGCTCTCCGCCGTGTCCTTATGGCCGGGGATCAGCAGGATCAGCAGCCCCAGGAGCAGGATAAGCGCGCTGTAGCGATACTGTTCCCACAGCGATTTCCACTTTTCACTCACGCGATCGCCCACTCCTGCCTCTCCGCCGGGATGCCGAGCTCCGTCTCCATCAGCCCCGAGAGACGCGCCCTGGCCGCCTCGCTCCAGCGTCCGGATACGCTGACGGCTTCCGGCAGCCAACAGCCCTCGGCAGACCACACGGCCGTAACACGGACGGACAGCACCCGCGCGCCGAGCGCCGCCGCCTTGTCCTCAATATATGTCTCACATTCCTGTTCTATCACACGCCGGTCGAGCCGAGAGCGCAGCGCGTCGGCATCCGCGGTCAGCGACGCCGAGAGCTCGCGGTAGCGGGCCGCATCCATCAAAAGGTCGCCGGTATCCACGGCGTTGACGCCGTCCAGCAGACACAGCAGCAGCGCGGCCGCAGCGACGGCGCTCGTCAGCTTTTTTACCCCGCCCTCCGGCATCAGCGAGAGCGCCAGGCCAAAGACGACCGACAGCACGCAGAGTCTTTCAACAAGCTCTGTCATAGCGGCAGCGTCCGGATCGCGCACACGATGGAAAAATATAAAACGAGTGTAAACGCGCCGACCAGGCCGATCAGCTGTCCCATGGCCGAGCCGAAGCCGCCGAGCAGCACGCCGATCCGCTTTCCCGGTATGATCCCGGCGATGACCGCCGAAAAGCGAAACAGCGCCCATCGCACCGACAGCGCCGCAAACGGGCCGAGGCACAGCGCTGTTACCGCGATCAGACTGAACACGCCTGTCGTATTGCGCAGCAGGGCCGCCGTGGACAGAACGGCTCCCGCCGCGTCGGACAGTATGCCTCCGACGACGGGAAGCGCTGTCGAGATGACGGTCTTTGCCGTCCGGATCGCCGCCTGATCCGCTGTGCCGCCGACCAGGCCGGTAATGCCGATAAAGGCAATAAAGCCGGTCGAGAGCAGCGTCATTGCCAATGTGCAGGTCTGACGAAACAAATCGTGCATCATCTGCAGCAGGGCGTTGTCGTAGAGGCCCAGCGCGATACTCAGCGCCAATTGGGCATGGATCATCGGAAGAAGCAGCCTTTTGGCAAAGGTCATCATGGTATCCATGGCCAGACTGACGGCGGCATAGCGGGCCGCGGAGGAGGCCGCCGTACCGCTGACAGCCGCGGCGGTAAAGACAGTCGGCAGGGCCGCGCGGGAGTAATCCAGCAGCTGGTCAATGGCCGCTGTCGCTTGCGCGAGGATCGAGTGCAGCCCTTCTGTCAGAAACAGCGCAGCCCCGGCCGTCAGGCAGAGCTCGGACAGATCCGACATCCCCGCCCGCTGGCAGAACGGAACAGCCAGCGCGCCGATGAACAAAAGCGCGAGCAGACCAAGCGCTGTGCTGCGGTTTTCGCGGGCAGCCTCGGTCAGCCGTGACAAGCCGGAATCCAGAAGGCGTTTCAACGCTCCCTCGCCGTCATAGGCGAATTCCTCCGAGAGCGTTCCGCTGATCTCCCGGACATCATCGGGCAGGGCATCGTACAGGCTGCTTGTATCGAACTGCGCGCAGGCTGTGACAGGAAAGAGCGGCAGGAGCAGCAAAACACACAATAGCTTTTTCACAGGATTGTCCTCAGATTATTCAGTACGCTGGTAATCAACGGCAGCGCTACCGACAGCGCGCAGACGCTCCCCGCGAGATCGACGCCGGAAGCCAGCGCGGCCTGTGAGGCGTCGCGGCAGAGGTCGGACGAAAAGCGCGTGACGATCGCGATCGCAAGGCATTTGACGACAGGCTGACAAAAACGGTAGGGCACGCCGTACATCTCCTGTGCAAGCTCCAGCAGCTCACGGATATCGTCCATGAAGCGCATCGACGCGGCCGATAGCACAATGACCGTCACAATGCTGAGCAGCAGCGCCGATTCCGGGTTCGATTTCTTCAGCAGCAGGGCGATCAGCGACACGCTGATCGCCGCCGCGGAGGCCTTGAACACCAGCGCCATCAGAGATCGAAGAGCCGCTTGATCAGCTCGAACAGCTCGCTGATCTTCTGGACGACGATCATCAGCACGACGACCAGCGCGACGATCGTCGTCATCAGCGCCTGGTCGTCACGTCCCGAGCGCTGCAGCAGGATGTTCAGCACCGCCACCAGAATTCCCACCGCGGCGATTTTAAAGATCAGATCGACTTCCATAGACCCTCCTACAGGTTCAGTATCAGCAGCATAGAGATCGCGGCCATCGTCAAGCCAACCGTCAGACGACGCCTGTCCGGCGCCTGATCCTCCAAGCATTTCAGTTTCCGGAGCAGCGAGGCCTGTACCGACAGGAGCACATCCTTCTGCAGCTCGCCGGCATAGCGGCCCAGATAGCCGCCGAGCCGGTACAGCTCTGTCTTTTGCGCAGCAGGCAGCGTCAGGTGCCTGTCCACCGCCTCACGCCAGCTCTCGGCGAAGCTGCGGTCGTCCAGCTGCCGCAGGGAGGCTTGCAGCTCGGTGAAAAAGGGGCGCAGGAGCGGTGAGTCCTCGCGCTCGAGGGCGTCCATCAGTTCGGGCAGCGGTGTATTGTGTTCGCCGAGCTCGGCTGCCATACGTTCGAGCGCCGTGCAGAGCTCGCGGAGCATATCCAGTTGCCTGCGCTGCAAGAACAGGGTTTTGAGCGCCACCAGGAACAGGGCGACGGAGGAGAGCAGCAGCCCGGCGGTTTTCACGGCGGCAACAGGCTCCAGCGGTATTCGCGCCCCTCACCGTGGAGGGAGATCACAAGCACAGCCTGAAAACAGCCGAGTGCGAGCAGCTCGCGGTAGAGCGGACGCCGTTGCAGATCGCCGACTGTGGCAGCGTGGGCGGTGGCGAGCAGTCCGACGCCGCAGCCCGTGATCTCGCGCACGGCATCCAGGTCCTCGCGCTGGGTGATCTCGTCCATGGCGATAACCTGCGGGGCCATGCCGCGCAGCAGCATCATCGCAGCCGCGGCCTTAGGACAGCCTGACAGCACATCCGTGTGCCGGCCGAGGTCAAAACCCGGATCGGCCCCCTCCGAGGCGGCAAGCTCCCCCCTCTCGTCACACACGCACAGCCTTGTTCCCCGGTCGGACAGGCGGCGGATCAGCTCGCGCAGGGCGGTCGTTTTGCCGCCGCCCGGCGGTGACAGGATCAGCGTGTTCTGAAAGCCGTCCGCAAAAAGAGACTTTATGGCCCCGTCGCAGATCCCGCGGCACTCTCGCGGCACGCGGAGCGCAAGAGACGAGTAGCTGCGAAAGCCCTGGGCTTCGCCGTCTCTCCACAGCATGTCCCCGCAGACGCCGATGCGCAGTCCGCGGACACTTAGATACCCCCTGTTCAAAGCCGGCGCTGCCGTGTGCAGCGATGCGCCGGTCGCTTTTTCCAGTGTGCGCAGCAGATCGCGCTCCGACACGGCATCCCCAGGCAGTGCGTATTCTCTGCCGCAGCGCACAAAGCCGAGCGGCTCCCCTGTGCGCAGGCGGTATTCCTCGACCGCCGGGGCCAGCTCCCGCAGCTGCGGCCAATAGCGCCCCGGGAGCAGCTGCAGGGCCAACTCACATCGCTCCATGCCATCCCTCCCCTGCCTCATCCTATGGGCTGTCCGGCGGCGATATGCTCTGTTCACAGTAATTGTTCAGTCCCCTTGATGGGGACTGAACAATTAGAGGGGGCACTCGCGCTTATCGCAGCGGGCTTAGGCCCGCTTTGGTCGGCGCGAGGCCTCGCTAAGCTCGGCTTAGGGTGTTTTTGAAGCGGCAAAGCTGCCTCAAAAACGAATTTCAATTTCTTTTTCGTCTTCCGAGGCGAAAAATCAGAGGCGTTCCCCCTCTGAACTCCCCCTAATTGCGGGGCGACTGAATAGTTACTGTTCACATAAAAAATCCCTGAGACCGTTGCGGTCTCAGGGAGAGAGATGATATTGAAGTATTACCTCAGAAAGCGGCCACACAGCCAAAGGTCTCAGAGAGGTATTCGGCGACCTTCTTGGTCTGCAGCACCTTCAGCAGGGCCTGGACACCGGGATTCTCTTCGTTGCCGACCTTGACGGCGATGATGTTGGCATAGGTCTGCGCGGCGTCGCCGGAGGCATCCTCGAGCGCCAGCGCGTCGTCGGTCTTATAGCCGGCGTCGAGCGCGTAGTTCAGGTTGATGACGGCC